>DATGXG010000033.1 GCA_035299085.1 Bacteroidales bacterium
A
Organism: Bacteroidales bacterium; assembly: GCA_035299085.1. Lineage (NCBI taxonomy): Bacteria > Pseudomonadati > Bacteroidota > Bacteroidia > Bacteroidales > Bacteroidales bacterium. Next base: position 2 of record DATGXG010000033.1, read on the forward strand.
CATCTTCCGTGCCAAAGTGTATAAAACACAGAAAAACAGAACAATACAATCATTTTCGCCTAATTGTGCTTCACTTCAAAACTGTTTCAGATAGATTCACTTGATGTACGATTTCGGACAACCGTTCAGCATCCAACCAACCAGCACCCCACCCCTGCCCCTCCCCTAAAAGGGAGGGGAGATACATTTCTGGAATTGGCGGGTTAAAATAGATTCAGGTTTCTTCTACCCCATAATTCCACGAATCTGACGCCCCCTCCCTTTTAGGGGAGGGGCAGGGGTGGGGTGATCATCCGTTTACTACAAAGATGTCGCCACTCCGTGGCTGGAGGTAAATATGGTCATCGTTTACTACAAAGATGTCGCCACTCCGTGGCTAAACTCGTTACTCCTGACTCTCCTCTCTCTTCTCTCCTCTCATTCTTCTCAGGTGGCTTGCCACAAATCTCAGCTGGCCCCAGGTTACTTCATCGCCAAAAACTTCTTTTACAGGACCAAGCTGCAGGGTATCACGGCGGGCGAATTCACCGGCTATGCGTTCATTCAGATCGGGATCCACAAGTTCATCGATTGAAAGATTTCCTGCTTCAACCAGTTCGGCAAGGTGCCCTTCAATTGTGGTTACCGACATTTCCCTTAAAGTGGCTATGTCTGAAATGGTATTACCGCTTTTATACAATTCAAAGGTCACCTCCCTTGTCGGTTTTTTTTCAGGCTTCTTTTCTTTTTTCCTGTCAACGGGAATTTCTTTCGGCACCCACACTTTAGGTTCTATATGCTTTTGCTCGCAATAATTCCGGATGATTGTAATAATATCTTCACCGAACTGATCGATTTTCCTTTTTCCTAAACCTTTTATCCGGCTTAATTCATCAATTGTATGCGGCATAACAGTAGTAAGTGTGGCAATTGTTTTTGACGGCAGGATCATGTAAACCGGTAAACTGCTTTCTGCAGCCCTGGCATCTCTCCATTTCCTGATCCTGTTATAAAGTGCAGGATTCTCTTCAGCACCCGACGTATCGGAAATGCTCACAAACACCTTTGGCGGTTTGACCTTAGGTTCCGGAATGCTAAGGGTTGCTTTGGCCTTGGTTTCAAGATACGCTGAGATGGTAAAACCTTTAAGACACTTTTCAAGGCATGCCAGTTTTATGGAGGCTTCCTGGATTATTTTTCCATGTGCATCGGTCAGCGATTTCCTTACCGTCTTATTATCCGTTTCCAACCGCAAATCCTTGATCTCGGCAACGACTGAACTTAGTTTTTCTGAAAAGTATCCGCAGGCTTTGGAAATTCGTTCCTGCAGTTCCCGGTTAGCTGAAAGATCCGGGTTCCCTGATAACAAGCGACTAGTCTGCCGGCTGAATTTTTCAGAAACTTCAGACAGGTCAGTTTTAATCTGCGATATAATTTTTGTTGTAACCTGGGACGGCTGACCTACAAGGCTTTCAGCATGCTCATTGATGATCTTCTGGATATAATAAACCCCTCTTAAAACAGGAGTAAAATCAAACAGGTCTGCCAGCAGCATATTCTGGTACGTCCATTTTGATTGCGTGAGGATTCTTTCGTCCGGACTGTTCCTTGCGGCTTCTTTTACAAACCCTTTCACTGCCGGATCACTTATAATTCCGCTTTTTACAACCGGCGTACTCAGTACCAGGCCTTCAAGTGTCCGGCACCGGCTTAGTGCCACATAAACCTGGCCGTGAGCAAAAGCGGATTTTGCATCAATAATTGCCCTGTCGAATGTCAATCCCTGGCTTTTATGAATTGTAATGGCCCAGGCCAGCTTTAGGGGATATTGTGTGAACTTGCCAATCACAGTTTCCTGAATTTCCTTGGTATCCTCGTTAAGCGAGTATTTCATATTCTGCCATTCCGCCTTCTCGACAGCAATTGTGTTTTCTCCTTTGCATTTTACAAGAATCCGGTCATCATCGTATCCCTCAACCACACCAATCTTCCCGTTGAAGAACAGTTTATCCCTTGAAATATCATTTTTAACGAACATGACCTGGGCCCCCTTTTTCAGTACAAGTTCAGAAGCCGTAGGAAAGGCATATTCAGGAAATTCGGGTTCTATTTCCGCTTTAAATACAAGGGGTACCGAAGGAAGTTCATTAAGTTTTCGCTCGTTTATCGAGTCAGCCTGCGAATTATGAGTGGTGAGTGTAATATAACCGCTGCTGTCATCAGGCCTGAAATCGGGCTTATACCGGCTGTTAAGGATTTGCAGGGCGGAACCGTCCAATTGATTATCCCTTACCTTGTTCAGCAAGTCGATAAAATGCTGGTCGTGCTGCCTGTAAATATGCTTTAATTCAATTGTAACGTAATTTGTACTTTTCAGTGCCAGGCTGCTGAAGAAAAAGGCCGTGTCGTAATACTGCCTCAGCAATTCCCATTCTTCCTGTTTGGCTACCGGTGCAAGCTGCTGGATATCACCGATCATCAATAACTGTACTCCGCCAAAAGGGGAATTTTTATCCCTGTATCTTCTTAGAACCAAGTCAACTGCATCGAGCAAATCAGCCCGCACCATGCTGATTTCGTCAATAACTAGCAGGTCAAGACCCTTGATGATCCTTACTTTTTCACGGCTCATTTTGAAGGAGGACGATTCCTCAGGTGCCGGAGAAACAGGCTGATTCAGGTATTGCACAGGGACATGCGGATGAAATGGTAGCTGGAAAAAGGAATGGATTGTCACGCCGCCGGCATTGATTGCGGCAACACCGGTGGGCGCCAGAACAATCATGCGCTTTGGTGATTTCTTCCGGAGATTAATTAAAAATGTAGTTTTTCCGGTTCCTGCTTTTCCTGTGAGAAAGATATTACGGTTTGTAAATTCAAGAAAATCAGAAGCCAGCCGGAGGTCGGGATTAACGGGTTCCATTCTGCCTAAGGGTTTATATTCAAATATAATTCGAAATTTTAAAACAGAGAAATCGATTTAACTAATTCTTTGCCTGAATGCTCCGGGTGTCATATTCATCTTTTCTTTGAAAAGTTTTCCGAAATAAAATACCGAACAGAAGCCCAGGTTAAATGAGATTTCCTTGATGCTCAGATCGGTGTTGGCAAGAAGATAAGCCGCCTGTTTCATCCGAAGCGAAGTGTGGTATTGCATGGGCGACAGGCCCGTATAATTCTTGAATGCCTTGCGAAAAAGCGAATAGTTGATATTCAGGCCGGCTGCCAGCCGTTCTATATCAATATTTGAGGAAAGGTTATCCCGGATAACAAGGCATGCTTTCTGAATGGTCTTTTCAAGCTGATTATGATTGAAATCTTCATTTTTTTTAAGAGAAATGATCTGTCCCATAATATGAATCACAAGTCCTGAACAAATCTGGTGATATCCCGGTCGCTCGGATTTTACATGGTTGAATATCTCCTGGAAAATATTGATCACATTTTCATGAAAACCAATGTGTATAACCGATACTTCTCCCAGCAATGAGGCATTTATCATCGTTTCGGCAACAGGACCGCTAAAGCCAATGTAATGTTCAGTCCAGCCCGTCTCCTTTTGTGGTTTGTAGCGATGCCACTCATCGGGTTTAAGAAGGATTACAGATCCTTCCCTCACAGGAATGGCTCCGTCGCGGGATTCAAAAATGCCTTCTCCCTGTGTGATGTAATTGAGCTGGTATTCGTACAACACCCGTCCTTTTGACCAGTTGAAATGATATCCTGCAGGGTGGCCTGAGGGAGGATAGTTGCTTTGGGGATCCACCCTGGCAGAACCGGCCACTGTAAGATAGATTCCCCATTTCTGGTCATCGGGATTATGAGTCAGGTATTTAAAATTGCCTGTCATGTGTCATGCCATTTTGTATAAAGAATATGCCATATTATATATTGAAATAGCAAGGAATGAGTGATATATTTGGGATGACCCGGAGCCAATTTACTAATATTTTTCATATTATGAATTCCATATTGAGCATTCTTCTGATGGCCATTGGCAGCATATGTGCTGCCAGTTTTTATGTTCCCATTAAAAAGATCCGGGGATGGTCATGGGAATCCTACTGGCTTGTACAGGGCCTTTTCTCATGGCTTATAGTGCCAGTGCTTTTCGCCTGGTTAACTGTTCCTTCGGGCACACTGGGACAAATAGTTATATCAGTACCCGCATCGGCAAAAGGAATGGCTGTTTTTTACGGTGCATTGTGGGGCATCGGCGGGCTCACTTTCGGGTTGAGCATGCGGTACCTGGGCGTAGCGCTGGGACAGTCGATTGCCCTTGGTTTGTGTGCAGGTATCGGCACCCTGGTTCCCCCGCTGATTGCCGGTCAGAATTTGCTGAACGACCGGTCGGGTATCCTGATGCTGGCTGGTGTGGCCGTGAGTATTGCAGGCATTGCCGTTATTGGTTATGCGGCTGCTTTAAAGAACCGGAATTTGTCAGAGGAACAGAGAAAAGCTGCTGTAAAGGAATTCGCCTTGAAAAAGGGAATCCTCATAGCCATCCTGGCCGGTGTGATGAGTGCGTGTTTCAATTTCGGACTCACTGCCGGTGATCCCCTGAAACAGGCCGCCATTCAGGCTGGTGCAAATCCTTTGTTTGCCAAGAACCCCGTGATTATGTTTGTAACCTTCGGCGGACTTCTTACCAATCTGGTGTATTGTGTGTTCCTGAATATTAAAAACAGAACAGGCCGCGATTATTTTTCAGTTTCCGGTCCGGTCCTTCTCAACAATATTGTGTTTGCCCTAATCGGCGGCACTTTGTGGTATTTACAGTTCTTTTTCATGGGCATGGGTGAAAGCAAGCTTCCTGCCACTATGGTAGCCTTTGCCTGGAGTATCCTGATGTCGATGAATATCGCTTTCAGCAATATCTGGGGCATCATCCTTAAAGAATGGAAGGGTGCAGGAATTAAGACGATTGTCGTTCTGATTGCAGGAATATTGATATTGATTGCATCTACCTTTGTGATTAAGATTTGATGCTGGATATAGTCCCTAAGGTCCCTATAGTCTCTATCGTCACTAACAGAAACACTGAACAAGGAACACCGAATAATGATTTAAGAAGACCAAAATATGAAAAAACAAACCATTGAACAAGCCTACAGTCATGCCAAAGACCAATATGCTGAGCTGGGCATCAACACCGATGAGGCACTTAAAAAACTGGATGATATAAAGATCAGCCTTCACTGTTGGCAGACCGATGATGTGGGGGGATTTGAAACTCCTGACGCCGTTTTGGGCGGAGGCGGGATCCAGGCTACCGGCAACTATCCCGGAAAGGCCAGGACAATTTCCCAATTGCAGCAGGACATTGAGAAAGCGATGAGCCTGTTACCGGGTAAACAACGGTTGAACCTGCATGCGATCTACGGGGATTTCGGAGGACAGAGAGTAGACAGGGACCAGATCGAGGTAAAACATTTTCAGGGTTGGATCGACTGGGCAAAGAAACATACGGCGGGACTTGATTTCAATCCCACCTGTTTTTCGCACCCTTATGCCAATGATGGTTTTACCTTATCCAGTAAGAATGAGAAATACAGGAAGTTCTGGATTGAGCATGTGAAGCGTACACGGCAGATTGCCGCAGAAATGGGCAAACAACTTGGCACACCCGCTGTAAATAATATATGGATACCTGACGGCTCAAAGGATACCCCCGTGGACCGATATACCCATAGGGCATTGCTGAAGGATTCCCTCGATGAGATTTTTAAGACGGGGTATTCAAAACAATACCTTAAAGATGCCATCGAAAGTAAATTATTCGGCATTGGTTCTGAATCGATGGTTGTTGGTTCCGCTGAGTTTTACCTCGGATATGCCATCAAAAACAATAAGCTGATTTGTCTTGACAATGGCCATTATCATCCAACCGAGCAGGTGGGGGATAAGATATCATCTGTTCTTTTGTACATCGATGAATTGCTGCTTCATGTAACTCGCGGTGTGCGGTGGGACAGCGATCATGTGGTGATATACAACGATGAGATCCAGCTGATAGCCAATGAAATTGTTCGTTGCAAAGCCCTGAATCGTGTTAATATCGGGTTGGATTACTTCGATGCCAGTCTGAACCGCATTGGCGCCTACGTGGTGGGGACCCGCTCGGCACAACTGGCATTCCTCAACGCGTTGCTTGAACCATTTGAAATGCTCAGGAAATATGAAGAGGCCGGGCAGAATTTCGAACGCCTTGCCCTCCTTGAGATCATGAAAACCAAGCCCCTTGGTGCAGTTTACGATTACTACTGCCTCACCAGCAATGTTCCCGTGGCACAGGATTATATTGGTGAAATTCAGAAGTATGAGAGGGAGGAATTGAGTAAGAGGTGATGAATGCAAAAAGCTCGTCATTGCGAGGAGCTTGCGAAGCTTGCGACGAAGCAATCTGCAAGCACAGGCAAAACGATGATAGAACCACATCTGTTCCGAAAAACTGTCTTGGTAAGGCCTTTCTGGTTCGGGCAGATTGCTTCGTCGCATATACATCTTGCTATAATCAATTATGCCTTACGCTCCTCGCAATGACAGCTTTTCCTAACAGACTAACAGCCTAATGATCGCCATATTCGACATCGGCAAAACAAACAAAAAGCTTCTGCTTTTTGATGAGTCATTGAAACTTGTTTTGCAGGAAGAGCAGAAATTTCCTGAAACAAGGGATGAGGACGGGTTTGAATGCGATGATATCCGGTTGCTTGAAACATGGATGAAACAAAGCATTGAAAAGCTCATTAACAAAGGAGAATTCAAGATTAAAGCCCTTAATTTTTCAACCTATGGAGCCAGCCTGATGCACCTGGATGGTAATGGGAAGCCACTCACGCCGGTCTACAATTACCTGAAGCCAATGCCTGATGATGTACTCAATGGTTTTTATGAGAAATACGACGGAGTTGAAGAATTCAGCAGGAAAACAGCTTCCCCCGCACTGGGTATGCTGAATTCAGGCCTCCAAATCCTTTGGATTAAGAAAAAACGACCGGATATATTCAGAAGAATTCATTGCAGTCTCCATTTTCCGCAATACGTTAGTTATCTGTTTACCGGCAAAACCTCCTCGGAATACACTTCAATCGGATGCCATACTGCTATGTGGGATTTTGATTCAAACCAATATCACCGATGGCTTGCTGATGAAGGGATACGTGTTCCTGATCCGCTTGCCAATGATACGTTTTATCCGGTTGAATTCAACACTTGCCGGTCAAGCACTGGTATCGGCATACACGACAGTTCATCATCGCTGGTTCCTTACCTGAAAGCCATAAATGAACCCTTCATTCTGATCTCTACGGGCACCTGGTGTATTTTCATGAACCCTTTTAACCAGAAACCATTAACCGGGGAGCAACTGAGGAAAGATTCCCTTTGTTACATGAGCATTCATCAAAAGCAGGTAAAGTCATCACGGCTTTTCCTCGGGCACATTCATGATGTAAATGTGGAAAGACTGAATAAACATTTCGGTACTCATGAGAACTTTTACAAATCAGTAAAAACAAGTGAATTAAAGGTGTCGCGACTTTTGAATAAAAAAGAACGGTATTTTTTCCATAAAGGGGTTCCGGCTGACTATATAGACATTGCACCGCTCACGGGTTTTCTTACCTTTGACGACGCATACCATCAGTTGATGGCGGACCTGGTGGACCTGGCCATGGAATCGTTACATCTGGTAATTCCTTCCGATGATCAGCCCAAAAAGGTATTTATTACGGGTGGATTTGCAAGGAATGAATTGTTTACAAGGCTTGTAGCAGGCCGGTTGCCGGGTAAAAAGGTATTTACGTCAGAAGTGGATAATGCCACAGCGCTGGGTGCAGCGATAATTATGTATAAAGCTGCATTTGATAAAGAACTGCCGGAGATTGATCTGGGATTGAAAGAAATAGTCTGTTAGTCTGTAGTCTGTTAGTCTGTTAGAGGAGGAGACAGGGAGACAGGGAGATTGGGAGAGTGCGAGACAATGGGTGGTTTCCATAGGTCCCATAGGTCCCATAGGTCCCCGACCAACAGACCAACAGACTACAGACTAACAGACTACAGACTAACAGACTAAGAAATGAATTCAATATTACAGCCCGAACTCATGCATCCCCGCGATCAGATTGTGCTGATCATTGACAGGATTTACCGCCGGGGGATGACTACCACAACAGGCGGTAACATTTCAGTGATTGATGAAAACGGCGATATCTGGATTACTCCCTCAGCTGTGGACAAGGGCACGCTGAAGCCTTCGGATATTATGTGTGTAAGGAGAGACGGTACTATTACCGGTCGACATAAGCCATCCTCTGAATTCCCGTTTCACAGGGCTATTTACGGGATGCGCCCTGAATTGAAAGCCATTATCCATGCTCACCCGCCTGCACTGGTTTCTTTCAGCATAGTTCACCAGGTGCCGGATACCAATATTATCAGCCAGGCTAAGTACATTTGCGGTCCCATTGGGTACGCGCCTTATGAACTTCCCGGAAGCGAGATGCTGGGCCAAAAAATTGCCGATGAATTCATGAAAGGATTCAAGGCAATTATCATGGAGAACCATGGGACAGTTGTAGGCGGCGCTGACCTCATGGATGCATTCCAGCGGTTTGAGACCCTTGAATTTTGTGCACGGACCATCCTTTTTGGCAAGACGATTGGGGAACCTCATTACCTGGCAAATGACCAGATTGAGGAATTCGAAGCACAGGTTCCGGGTTTGTTGCCGGTTTTAGAAGAAGTTGACCATCCATCGGACGAACGGGAGAAGCGCACTGAAATTTGCCGGATCGTGCACAGGGCCTGCGACCAGGGATTGATGATCAGCTCCTACGGAACCGTTTCGGTTCGCTGGCGTGGAGATGATTTTCTGATCACACCGAGGGATGTACCGCGATGGGACCTTCAATTAAACGATATCGTTCAGATAAAAGACGGAAAAAGGGAATCCGGAAGAATTCCGAGTCGTGCCACCTGGCTGCACCAGGAAATATACAGACGCAATCCGGGTATTAATTCGATCATTCTCACACAACCGCCATACCTGATGGCTTTCAGTGTGACACGCTCCGAGCTTGATGTGCGGACAATTCCTGAAAGCTGGATATTCCTCCAGGATATCCCGATTTTGCCCTATGGAATTCATTTTAAAGGCAGGAATGAAATTCCGGAAATGCTTTCTGAAAGCACTCCTGCCATATTGGTTGAGAATGATTCGGTAATTGTAACCGGTGATAAATTACTACAGACATTCGACAGGCTTGAGGTAGCCGAGTTCAGTGCCAAATCGCTTGTGCTGGCAAAACCAATCGGTAAACTTATACCTATCAAAGATTACCAGGTAGAGGATTTAAGGAGAGTGTTTCTTAAAAAATAATTTAACCCGGATAATTTGTATTAACTTGCCAGTATTGGTTCCGATTAGTCATTTCACAAGAAGTACCCATGAGAATCTCAGCATTATTGTTCTTTTGTTTCACTGTTTTTGCCGCGTTGAACGCCCAATTACAGAACACACCATTTACAGCAGTATTAAACCCGAATGAGCAGGTAACCTATCACAACCCGATTATTCCGGGGTTCTATTCCGATCCAAGCGTGTGCAGGGTAGGGGACGATTATTATTTAATTACAAGTACTTTTGAATTTTTCCCGGGTGTTCCTGTTTTTCACAGCAAAGACCTGGTTAACTGGGAACAGATAGGTCATGTGCTCGACAGGCCAACCCAGCTGCCGAACGGAATTAATATTTTTGCCGCAACTATCCGGTATCATGAAGGCACATTTTATATGATCACCACCAATATCGCATACGGAGGTAACTTTTATGTAACGGCCACCAATCCGGCCGGCCCGTGGTCGGATCCGGTATGGATCAAGGCAGGAGGTATTGATCCTGACCTTTATTTTGATGATAACGGTAAAGTGTATGTCATTTCTTCAACATTTATACTGAATGAAATCGACATAAAAACAGGAAAGTTCCTGACAGAAGGACGGAAGATATGGAATGGCACAGGAGGGCGTTATGCCGAAGGACCTCATATTTACAAAAAAGACGGTTTTTATTACCTGATGGCTGCTGAAGGCGGCACCGAGGAGGCACATTCAGAGACCATAGCAAGAAGCAAAGATATCTGGGGCCCTTATAATTCATTTGAAGCAAATCCTATACTTACCCATGTTACCGCGGCTGCACAGGGAAATCCGATCCAGGGTACCGGTCATGCCGATATCATCCAGGCTCATGATGGTTCATGGTGGATGGTATTTCACGGCTATCGTTCCAACGGCGACGGCACCCATCATGTGCTGGGCAGGGAAACCTGTCTTGCGCCCGTAACATGGCCAAAGAACGGCTGGCCGGTAATAAACGGCAATGGTACGGTCACTCCTGAAATGACTTGTTCCACCCTGCATTTGAAACCTTTTGCCGTTCCTCCGGCCAGGATTGATTTTGACAATAAACAATTACCTCAGGAATGGAATTACATCAGGTATCCCGAAGCATCAAATTATTCATTAACTACCCGCGCCGGGTTCTTAAGGCTTGTGGGTTCTGAACAGACGATCGAAGACGGAAAATCACCCACATTTGTTGGCAGAAGACTTCAGCATCATTATTTTTCCGCCACGGCACAGGTTGAATTCAATCCGGGAAAATCCGATGAAGAGGCCGGTCTGACCCTACTCAATAACGGCGCCCATTTTGATCTGCTCATCAGGCAATCGAAAGGCAAACGCGTGGCTTTCTGCAGGCTGCGATTCGGAAACGTTATTTATGAGTCGAAAGAAACAACCTTAAAACCGGGTCCGGTAAAGCTTAAGATAAAGGGTGAAAAAACCAAATTTACATTCCTTGTAGCGCAGGATAATACGCCTTTCACCGAAATTCAATCAGTTCCCTCCAGGTACCTTAGCTCTGAAACGGTGGGTTGGTTCACGGGTGTATATGTCGGTTTATATTCCACGGGTAACGGCAGAAAGTCTTCCGCACCGGCCGATTACGACTGGTTCGAATACGCCGAAGATAAACCTGTCAAACAATAATACTATATTTGAATTAAAATACTGCATTTCTATGAAGGTCGTCAATTTTAATTTCCTGCCGCACTTAGGGACGCGATTCATCGCGTCCGTAACCGTATTGTTTGTTTTTTCCTCTTTGATTTTCAGTCAGCAACCCGCAACCTTTAATTATAATAAGGTAACCGTTATAACTACAGCCGATAAATCGGATCTGCGTTTGTCTGAAAACGGAACCTTGTCATTCTATGAAATGAATCAGCCAAAAGAAACCGAACTGGTAATATTTGTGGATCCCGGTCATTCGTTCCAGACTATCACCGGCATTGGCGGTGCATTAACGGATGCCTCGGCTGAAACATTTGCAAAACTTCCTCAGCAAGCGCAACAGGAACTGCTCACCGCATATTATGACCCGCAGAAAGGCATCGGATACACGCTCGGGCGCACGAATATAAACAGCTGCGATTTCTCAAGCGATTCTTATACTTATGTCGCCGACAATGATGCGGAACTGAAGACATTTGACCTTGCCCACGATAAAAAATTTAAAGTTCCTCTCATACAGGATGCAATAAAAGCCGCCGGCGGGAAACTCACCATGTTTGTCAGTCCATGGAGTCCCCCCGCATGGATGAAGACAAACAACAACATGCTGAAAGGCGGTGAACTGAAGCCTGAATTCATGCAAAGCTGGGCCAATTACTATGTGAAATTTATTAAATCTTATGAGGCTCTCGGCATCCCTGTATGGGGATTAAGCGTTCAGAATGAACCCATGGCTACCCAGACATGGGAATCATGCATCTATACAGCCGAACAGGAACGCGATTTCATTAAAAACTTCCTTGGGCCCACCCTTCAGAAAAACGGTCTTGGCGATAAAAAACTGATAGCATGGGATCATAACCGTGACCTGGTTTATCAGCGGGCCAGCACAATCCTTGACGATAAGGATGCGGCAAAATATGTATGGGGTATCGGATTCCATTGGTATGAAACGTGGACCGGCGCCGACATGAATTTTCAGAACGTAAAGCTGGTTACCGATGTATATCCCGCTATAAACGTGTTGTTCACTGAAGGATGTGTTGAAAAGTTCGATCTTTCGAAGGTACACGATTGGTGGCTCGGTGAGCGTTACGGGAAGTCGATGCTGAATGATTTCAACTCAGGAGCTGTGGCGTGGACCGACTGGAATATCCTTTTGGATGAAAAGGGAGGACCGAATCACGCGGGTAATTTCTGTTTCGCACCTGTACACGCTGACCTGGCAACCGGTAAGCTGATTTACACGAACATTTACTATTACCTGGGTCATTTTTCAAAATTCGTAAAGCCGGGTGCAAAAAGAATTGCCTGTTCGTCAAGCCGTGATCTGCTGCCATCAGTTGCCTTTCAGAACACCGACGGAAGCCTGGCCGTAATTGTGTTGAATACTTCGGATGACAGTCAGAAATACAATGTATGGATTGCAGGAAAGGCTGCAGAAACCGTTGCCATGCCCCATTCCATTTCAACACTGATCATACGCTGATTTCGTTACCAGGGTTTGTCTTCAGATTAATCCCTGATTAAAGGGTTTATTTCCGCCATTGACCTCAATTGGTCGACGACACGAATGCGGATTCCTTTTTTATTTAAATTTATGGAAATAAAGCATTTTGCAGTTTCATTTTACTGCCTTTATAATACTTTAACCATTTACAAACCTTTTAAAACGGATTAATATGGACAATGAAAAATCAGGTAAAGGTGATTCCGGAAATCCTCTGTCAAGGCGGAATTTTCTGAGAACCACAACAGCAGCTACGGCGGCGTTTACCATTATCCCAAGTTTTGCCATGGGTAAAAAACTGGGTCATGTGGCTCCCAGCGATACCTTGAATGTAGCCCTTATTGGTGCAGGTAACCAGGGATCAGGTGATATATCAAGTATCTGTAAAGCTGAAGTGGAAGGGCCTGCCAATCCGTTTGGAATGGCTTCGGCTCCGGGGACCGAAAAACTGGTGGCTGTTTGCGATGTCGACTGGGGATACAGTCCCGTTCAGTCGACTTTCACAAAGTTTCCGGGAGCCAAAAAGTATAAAGACTGGAGGTTGATGTTTGATGAGATGGGCAAGTCGATTGATGCCGTTGTGGTTGCAACTGCCGACCATAATCACGCCAATCCTACGGCAACAGCCATTACCCTCGGAAAACATGTGTATACCGAAAAACCTCTTACACACACCATATATGAATCAAGACTGCTGACAAAACTGGCTAAAAAGTACGGCGTAGCCACACAGATGGGTAACCAGGGTTCATCAGGAGATGGTGTTCGTAAGGCTTGCGCATGGGCATGGGCCGGTGAAATCGGTGAAGTACGTAAAGTGGATGTATGGTCAGCCCGTCCGATATGGCCGCAGGGACTTGATACTCCGACTGTTGAAATGAAGGTTCCAAGTACACTCGATTGGAAGTTGTGGTTAGGACATATGCCTTACAGGGCCTACAATAACGCATACCATCCATGGAACTTCCGTGGATGGTGGGATTTTGGTACAGGTGCTTTCGGAGATATGGCCTGCCATAACATGCATCCTGTCTTCAAGGTTCTGCAACTGGGCTATCCGGTAAAAGTCCAGGGACAATCAACAACCCTGAAGAAAGATGCCTGCCCTCATGCACAAATTGTAAAAATGATATTCCCGGCACGTCCGAATCTGCCTAAAATGGCAATGCCTGAAGTTGAAGTTACCTGGTATGACGGTGGTTTCCATGCCATGATCCCGGATGTGCTTCCTGAAGGAAAAACCTGGCAGGGTGAAGGTTGTGCCATCTACGGAACAAAGGATACCCTTATTCTCGGAAGCCATGGTATGGATCCATACCTGTTATCAGGCCGTGTTCCGAATTCACCCGAAGTACTCAGGGTAATTCCTGATAATAACCATTACCTCGATTGGGTGGCAGCCTGCAAGAATCCTGATTTACGCGACAAAACCGCATCACATTTCGGCGAGGCCGGTCCTTTCAACGAAATCGTGCTTATGGGTGTCCTGGCAGTCCGCCTGCAGAAACTGGGAAGAATCCTTGAATGGGACGGCCCGAATATGCAGTTTACCAATGTGAGTGCTAATGATAAAGTTTCCATCTGGTCAGAAATGTTCGACATGATGAAAATGATGGCTGCAGCCAATGCCGCTGCTAAGAATGCAGGTGGTGCTAAAAACCAGCCACCGGCTGCTATGCCTGGAATGCCCGGATTTGCCGATCCGAGTGAAGTGAATGCAAGAGAATTTGTATCCGGTTTAATAAAACACAATTATCTGAACGGGTTCAAATTACCCGATATGCCCGCTTAGTCTTTTTGAAGTGAGTGATTTTAGTCCTCTACCGGCATCTTGCTTAGCAATTTGCCGGTAGTCTTTATTTAGAAATACCGGGAATGATTCATTATTTTTACGGGCTATGGAAAACGTAAGGGGTTTGTTGTTCAGGTACCGCATCTGGTGGCACGTCATCTTCTGGATCGTATGGTATTTCTTTTATATTATTACATACAGCCAGGGTGAACCGTTTGAGAAAACGCAGTTTATTTATAATCTCTACCTGCTGCCCGTAAGAATGGCAGCCACTTATTCTTTAATTTACTGGATCCTTCCGAAATTCCTTTTTACCAAGAAATACCTGATTTTCTTCATCATCACCATTATACACGGAATCGTTTTCGGACTGGCTGTAACGTATACTCTTGCTTATGCATCCAAATCTCCGGTGGTGGAAATGGTTCCGTATATCCGTCCGCTTGTTTTAAATTACCAGATTCCTGCAACAGCAGTGGCTATTTACATGTTCAAACGCTGGTATCTGATCCAGCAAATTACGTTGAACCTTCAGAATGAAAAACTCGAGTCGGAACTTAAACTGTTGAAATCCCAGATCCATCCTCATTTTCTTTTCAACACGCTGAATAACCTTTATGCGCTAACTTTAAAAAAATCGGATAAGGCGCCCGATATGGTCATTCAGCTTTCGAATCTTCTCGAATACAGTCTTTACAGCGGAAAAGAACCGGAGGTTGAACTTCATGAAGAAATAAAGCAGCTTTGTGGTTATATCGATCTGGAAAAACTGCGATACGGCAAGAGGCTTGATATTAAGACTCAAATCCCCGAAAGCACCGATGGTCTCATGATCGCTCCGCTTTTGCTGCTTCCTTTTGTTGAGAACAGCTTTAAGCATGGCGCCAGCAATGATATTGAATCCCCGTTCATTCACATTAAAATGGATGTGAAAAACGAAAAACTTTTTTTCAATGTCACAAACTCATATCAGCCCGTTGTCGGGAAGCCTGAAAACTATAAAGAAGGTATAGGGCTGAATAATGTGAGGCGGAGGCTTGAATTGCTTTATCCGGGTAAGCATAAGCTTGAAATTACAAAAGGAGAAAATGTTTTTGAAGTACATTTGATCATGGATCTGCGGCACGATATTTTAAAAAATGAAAAATGAAGTATCTGTGTGTGATAATAGATGATGAGCCTTTAGCCATTGAAGTGATCAAGACTCACCTCGAAAAGCTGGGTCTTTTTGAAATTGCAGGTGAGTTCAGCAGTGCTGTTGAAGCCTTTCAGATTCTTTCTTCGCGAAAGATCGACCTGATGTTTCTGGACATCCAGATGCCCGGAATTAAAGGAACTGATTTTCTGAAGAGTCTGAACAATCCGCCCAGGGTGATACTTACAACAGCTTACAGGGAATATGCTTTTGAAGGATACGAGCTTAATGTGGTGGATTACCTGTTGAAGCCGATTTCTTACGAGCGGTTTATCAAGGCAGTGGATAAGTTTCTGGGCCTGGCTGAAAGAGGCACTCTGGCTGCACAGTCTCCTGAAGAAGAGCGGTTTATTTACATTAATATAAACAAGAAAGTTCATAAAATACTGATCGCGGATATCCTCTTCGTTGAGAGTGTTAAGGATTACCTTTATATACACACAGTTTCAGGCAAGATTATTGCCAAACATACCATCTCATCTTTTGAACCGTTACTGCCCCGGAATGAATTTATCCGGATTCATCGTTCGTTTATAGTTTCTGTAAAAAGAATAAAAAGCTTCAACGCGCACAGCATCGATATAGGAACACAGGAGCTGCCGATAGGTCCGAACTACCAGGCCCAGGTGTTCGATAAATTGAAATATCCGCAATTCAGGTCGAAAGATATTTAATCGATGCAAGGGAATTCTTTATGCTGTTTTACCTCGTATATGTCGACCAGGGTAGGCACACTCTGAAGGAATAATTAGTTTTGTTTAAATCGTAAATGAACTTAAAAACAACATTTTATGAAGAAAATTTTATATGCCGGTGTGACAGCAGCTTTGGGACTGTTTCTCACAAATGCGGCTTTTTGCGGAGCACCCGGTGACGGTAAACAGCTGGGT
Source organism: Bacteroidales bacterium (assembly GCA_035299085.1). Classification (NCBI taxonomy): domain Bacteria; kingdom Pseudomonadati; phylum Bacteroidota; class Bacteroidia; order Bacteroidales; species Bacteroidales bacterium. The sequence continues at coordinate 16,447 of DATGXG010000033.1, forward strand.
ATAGCTACCTATTCAGTAAAAGGACTTGAAACCGATATTGAAGGCACATTCAAAGCACTGGCTGAGGATGGTTATAAAGTAATGGAAATATCAAATTATGATGCCAATTCAGGAAAAGTGGCCGGTACCTATTCACCGGCTGATTATGCTGCACTGGCTTCAAAATACGGGTTGAAGATTTTATCAAGCCATGTCCGCGCAAAATTTGATGTGAAGGATGTTCCGGGTTCACTCGCAGCCTGGGGTAAGGCCTTTGACGATCATAAAATTATGGGCGCGGAATATGTAATACTCCCCATGAATATGTGGTCAGGCAATTTTGAAGGACTTAAGGCTGAGTGCGACCTGATGAATAAGATAGGGGAGGAAGCCAATAAAAGGGGTATTCATTTCGGATATCACAACCATCACATGGAATTCGCCACAGTTGCCGGAACTGATCAGCTTTATGAAGATTTTCTCCTCCAGAATACTGACCCTTCAAAAGTGATTTTCCAACTCGATGTATATTGGATCACACAAGGCGGACAGGATCCGGTTGCCTACCTGAAGAAATATCCGAAGAGGTTCCAGTTGCTCCATATTAAAGATGATTATGTGGTTGGAGCAAGCGGCAAAATCAATTATGATGCGATTTTCACACAGTTCTACAAAAATGGCATGAAAAACTGGTTTGTTGAAATCGAAGACAAGATGACGCCTGAACAAAGGGAACAGTCGATGGCCATGATGAATGCCATGAAGGACATCCAGGCAAAAGGCGGATCAATGGAAGATTTCATGAAGGAAATGATGAAGAACAGGCCTGCAGGCAGTCCCCCTCCGGGTTTCGGTCCCCAGGATCCCGCAGTAATGGCTCAAAAGTTGAAAGACTCCCTTGAAGCTATAAAAGAGAGCGCTGATTACCTGAAGAATTCGAAATTTGTGAAATAGGACAATTCAATTGAATACCATTTGTAGAGACGCACGGCCGTGCGTCTCTACGTGTTTCTGCGAAAACCAATGCCATTTTGTATAAAAGAAAATCCAGTTTATACATTGACGATGCTTGTTATGAATTATATATTTATTGAAGATTCCGACTGTTTGGTCCGGGCAACTGGATAAGTACTGCCTGTGCCGGCAGATTGCTTCACCCCGCAGGAAACGGGGTTCGCAATGACGAACTTTGATAAACCTCAAACACATTAAACATCATCACCTATGAAAATCCGTAAATACTGGCTACTCGCATTTGTGATTTCACTGATCCTGGTGCAATGTAAAAACGATTCAAAACTCAGCTCCGACCTCGAGGCCGGTTTTAAGAACCCTCCTGCTTCAGCACATCCAAGGGTATGGTGGCACTGGATGAACGGAAATATTACAAAAAAAGGTATAAAAGCCGACCTGGAATGGATGCACAGGGTTGGTATTGCAGGTTTCCAGAATTTCGACGCTGCACTGTCCACACCCCAGATTGTTGATAAAAGATTAGTATACATGACCCCTGAGTGGAAGGATGCGTTTTTGTATACAACAAAACTGGCAGATTCACTTGGCCTTGAAATGGCAATTGCAGGTTCACCGGGCTGGAGCGAGAGCGGCGGGCCCTGGGTGAAACCGGAACAGGCTATGAAAAAGCTGGTTTGGACTGAAACACCTGTTGCCGGAGGTAAGGCTTTTTCAGGGAAACTCCCGCAGCCACCCTCAACAACGGGTACATATCAGAATATACCGCTCAGGGGCTATGAGGGAGCTGACAGCAGTATCCCGGAATTCTATAAAGATGCTGCAGTAATTGCAATTAAATTGCCTGTTACAGAAGTTACAATGGCAAGCCTGAACCCGAAAGTGACATCGAGTGGGGGTAAATTCACCCTGGCCATGTTAACGGACGGAGATCTGAAAAACAGTGTGTACCTGCCACCGGCAAAAGTCGGCGAAAAAGCATGGGTGCAGTTTGAATTTTCGCAGCCACAAACCATGAAGGCTCTTACCATTATGGGCGGAGGCTATGCCGGCATGTGGGGCAGGGGAGCCGACCCGGATAACAGGGCTCTTGAAGCAAGCGATGATGGTAAAACATTCAGGAAAGTAACCGATATTCCAATAAGTGGTATTGAAGAAAAAACAATCACTTTTAATCCAACGACGGCAAGGTATTTCAGATTCGTTTTTCCTACTGTCAAAATACCGCCAATGGATTTCTACGGGTTTGAAATGAGTGACGGCGGAGTGAAAGGCACTAACATCGCAGAATTGGAATTATATACAGTTCCGAAAGTTAACCGGTCGCAGGAAAAATCGGCGTATGCTACGGCTTATGACCTTTATTATGCCCTCACGCCGGCTGCAAAAGAGAATGAGGTGATTGCAGAAGCGGATGTGACCATCTTAACCGATAAAATGAAGGCGGATGGAACCCTTGATTGGACTCCTCCTGAAGGCAACTGGGCAGTTCTCAGATTTGGATATTCACTTACAGGGCACATGAATGGTCCTGCTTCGGCTGAAGCAACCGGACTTGAAGTAGACAAGCTCAGCGCACAGCATGTTACCGATTATTTCAATAATTATCTTGATCAGTATAAGGATGCAACCGACGGATTGATGGGGTCAAGGGGATTACAGTATGTAATAACCGACAGTTGGGAAGCCGGTGTACAGAACTGGACTGACAGTATGCCCTCTGATTTTAAAAAGCTGAGAGGTTATGATCTGTATACATGGCTTCCTGTTTTGGCCGGACATATAGTGAAAAGTGCCGAAGCAAGCGAACGGTTTTTATGGGATTTCAGGAAGACAGTCGGAGATCTGACGACAAAGAATCATTACGATTTACTTACTGATATATTGAAACAAAGGGGAATGGGCCGTTATACCGAATCACATGAGGGAGGAAGAGCGTTCATAGGAGACGGAATGGAAGTGAAACGGAATGCTGCCATACCGATGAGTGCTACATGGACCCCGGGCCTTGAGGAGAACGCCGAAGTATCCACCGGATACAAGGCGGATGTGAGGGAATCGGCTTCTGTAGCTCATATTTTCGGCCAGAATATAGTTGCCGCAGAATCTATGACTGCCATAGGAACTGCATGGGCCTGGTCGCCGGCAACACTGAAACCCACTGCAGATATGGAACTGTCAAATGGATTGAACCGTTTTGTAATCCATACTTCAGTGCATCAGCCTGTAGATGATAAAATACCGGGCCTTGGCCTCGGGCCTTTCGGCCAGTGGTTTACACGTCACGAAACCTGGGCTGAGCAGGCAAAATCATGGATTGATTACCTTTCACGCAGCTGCTTCATGCTTCAGCAGGGAAAATTTGTTGCCGATCTGGCTTATTATTATGGCGAAGACAATAATATTACTGCATTATATGCGAATAAACTTCCAGCAATTCCCGAAGGATATAATTACAATTTTGTGAACAGCGATGTGGTGCTAAATAAGCTTCAGGTGAAAAAGGGAATGATTGTAACCGCAACAGGAATGGAATATAAAATGCTTGTGCTTGATTCGAATGCCATTTACATGACATTGCCTGTACTTAAAAAGATAGGGGATATGGTTAACGCCGGTGCTGTTATTGCCGGTCCGAAACCGGTGGCAAGTCCCAGCTTGAGCGATGATGAAAAGGAATTTAAGATTCTTGCCGATGAACTTTGGGCTGGAGGTAATGGTATTAATTCCTATGGCAAAGGTAAGGTCATCGGTGGTTCAACCATTAGGCAGGCAAGCGATGAAATGAAAATACAGGCAGATTTTGCTTATACAAAGCCTGAACCGGATACCCGACTGCTATTTGTACACAGAAAAACCGGCAATATCGATATTTACTGGGTTAACAACCGGAAAAACAGGGTTGAAGACATTGAAGGCATTTTCAGGGTAATGGGAAAAGAAGCCGAAATATGGCACCCTGAAACAGGCGCCACAGAACCTGCCGGTTATTCTATAGCCAATGGAGTGACAAAAGTTCCCATTCATCTGCAGCCGAATGATGCTGTATTTATTGTTTTCCGTGCCAAAGCAAAAGAAAATTCACGGGAGCTTCCAAAGTCGACCGAAACCACACTGGCTATTCTTAATGGACCCTGGCAGGTTGCTTTTCAACCTAACCTCGGTGCGCCTGAAAATGCCAAATTCGACAGTCTGACCCTGTGGAATAAAAGCACTGACTCCGGAATAAAGTATTTTTCAGGCACTGCAATCTACTCCCAGACATTTACAGCTCCGGCTACCGAAGGCGGATCACAAATCTGGCTTGATCTCGGTAAAGTCAACAACCTTGCCGAGGTTATCTTAAATGGTAACTCGCTTGGTGTGGTCTGGAAAGTTCCTTTTCGGGTAAACATTACGGATGCAATTAAAACAGGTGATAACCAGCTGGAGGTAAAAGTCACCAATCTGTGGGTAAACAGGCTCATTGGTGATCAGCAACCGGATGCCAAAATAAAGTTTACCTACACCACGATGCCTTTTTACCGTGCCGATTCACCGCTTATGCCATCCGGAATGGCCGGCCCGGTAACCCTGGTATCAGTGAAATAGTAACCAGCTCAATAGCCCCGGCCTTAAGGCTGGGGCTAATACTATTGATAAATTAAGTATATTGCAATACCAAACAACAATATCATGAGAAAGAAAACTTTTTTTGCCTTTATACTTTTAGCCGTAGGCTTTACCGGATTATTTGCCCAGCAGAAATTTGCTGTTATTATGGATAAGCCGGTGAACGGCACAGTTAAAATTACGCCTGAACTTCCGGCTGATGGCAAATATCCTTCCGGTACTGTTGTTACAGTTAAGGCGATTCCCGATCCGGGATTTGTTCTTGATGCCGTATATTATACAATTCCGGGCATATGGGGCCAGATGTATCATGAATCGCAAACGGACGGGTTTAAAATAACGATTGACCAGGAAAAGCATCTCGGAGCTTCTTTCATTGAAAAAAATGCATACCCCGATATTAACATCACCCATAATGTGGTGTACGCCAAACCGGGGATCAAGGCGCTTAAATATGATGTCTATTCTCCGAAAGGCGCAAAGAACCTGCCTGTCATCATTATTATTCATGGAGGGGGCTGGATGGCCAATGATGAGGATATCATGAGGGGAATGGCAAAGGAACTGACAAAAGACGGAAAATTTGTTGTATTCAGTATCGATTACAGGTGGGTGGATAAAGGTGACGGAGATGCACAGGGCAATACTACCGCCAACCTGATAGAGGATGTTTTCGGCGCTATAGCCCATATAATGGAACATGCCGCTGAATATGGCGGAGATGCTTCGAGAATTGCGCTTACAGGCGACAGTGCAGGCGGGCATCTTTCAGCTGCTGCTGCCAATATGCCAAATAAAATCGGAAGCGGCGGGTTTGGAAAAACGGCCGGTGTATTCGAATTCATGCCTGTTTATATTCCGAAGAACAAAACATTGGATCAGCTGAGGTCTGAAATGATGAAATCAATCAAAGCTGCAGCACCGAGCTACGGTGTTTTTGGCGGCAACCTGCTGAATCCCCATGATCCGGCTGCTACCGATAAATCATGGTCAGAAGCCATTGCACCCCTAAGCAATATACCCAATGCTTCCGAAAGGCAGGTTCCGCAATACCTGATCCGCGGCACAATGGACGGACTCATTACCGACGCCGAAGTGAAGAAGTATGTGGATGCCCTTGTGAAAGCCGGGCAGCGTGTTGAATATGTCCAGGTTGGCGGTGCAGGCCATGCCTTCTTCGACTGGAAGCCCGATGAAACAACAAAGGCCACATTTAAGAAGTACGGGGTATACTACATTGCTGAAATGAAAGCATTTTTCGAGTCTGTTTTGTACTAGGCTGCAATGATCATATCGTCATTGCGATGACCGGTTCCTACGGTCAGAAGCAATCTGCCTGCACAGGCACACCGAAGTTGCAAACTTCGCCTAGCATTTCCGCTCAAAGATTACTTAACTTGGCGGTTATGGTTGACCAACCTGGAAATTCACACTACCCTTCCTGTTGCCATCGGATACATTTACAGTGAATTTTCCTTCATGGTCCGAGGTGGAGAAGGAGATAGTGTTTTGTCCCGGAGAAGTTTTTCCCCAGTAAAAAAGCGTTCTGAAATCCGGATTTCTGTCAGTTTCACCGTCTATATGCTGAGGAAACACCGGAAAGCTTTCTTCTGTAATGCCATGAAATTCTATGAACCGTGATGCTGTCGGTAGTTTCATCCCCGCAAAATCGGTTGTTTTTGAGCGGATGCTGATAAGCCCGTTAATCACAAAACCACCAAGATGAAGAGTCTTATTGGTTACTTCAACACTTTCGATCTTGTCTGTTGAAACTTCCATAAGCTGGTCCATATCGAATATCGGAATACCGTCAAACAACACAAGCGGATCGTTATATGCAACTCCGAACCTGTCGTCAAACACCTGCATGTAATAATGATTGTCCTTCTTCTTTGCTGTGACAAAAGGTACAATTTCAGAAAATACTTCAGTCATTACAGGCATTTCGATATAATCCGAAAGTTTAGTCATTTTTTCCTGCTTCAATAAAGGCAGAGAAGTGTAATAATTGATCTTTTCTTCACCCGGTGTATATTTAGGATAAATGCTGCACAACGAAGCATTCCGGGTCAGCCGGTTCAGCATGGGGATATCGGAAGAATCCAAAATAAAAGGCACAAGTTCCGCTGATTCGGGATAGGTACTTTCAAAATCTGAATTTATAAAAATTTCCGGGTCAAGACTATCAGATTGGCCGGGCGTTACATACACATTATGAATTCCGGTGAGATGATTCAATGTTAAAAAGAATCTGCCGTCATCACCGGTTTTGTATAAATGCACCTGGTTTTTTTCATCGGCAACCGATGCATACACCATAATGCCATTTACCGGTTTCCCGGTCTTCCTGTTTCTGACGATTCCTGAAATCCCGGCATCTCTCATTTCTGGAAGCCAGAAACCGGATGTTGCATCAGTATTAAGATTTCCTTTTGCAGAATACAAAACATCAAGGATATTTAGTTGCAGTATTATTGAATCGTTCAGAAAGTCAAGGTGATCCAGGTAATTCGCCAGTAAAGCCTTGTTATAAGCGAGATACCACGGTATAAGACTGCCCTTTTCGAATTGGCCGTCATCCGAAGCAACCGATATAAACAAGGGACGATTTATTTTCTGTGACGGAAGGTTAATTGCAACAGTTTCCCTGGCCTTATATTGCTTCTTATCCACTGAACATACCAGTGCAGAACCCGGCTTATGTCCTGAAAGGAAGTTTTGTATAAGCGTGGGTTCGGTATTTGAAATCCCCCGGGTCTGAACGGGAATCTCTTTCCTGATCTCTTTTCCGTTGTGTTGATTAATTGTAATTACAAGGGAAACCGGTATAGCTTTAAGATTGAAGTCCAGCCTGCAAAGTCCGTTCTCAAAAGGATTCTGAGTGGTTATGGTATCTCCTGAGTCATCTGACAGCACTATCAACTTAACCTTCTTTACAAGTGACGGAGTCAACCTGAGTACAATTGAATTTGCACCTGTTGTAAATTTTTCCTGTGCCGGAACTGCAAGAAAGTTTTCGTCATCTGCAATTTCGTCAGACGAAAGAGGCTTTGAAGGATTCACTATTGTCAGCAGGGTAGTGCAGATCATGTCGGAAGGCAGATTCCGTGAATATTGGGTATATGCTCTCAGGAAGTAATTCCCAGTATTTACATCGGCAGGAATTGTAATATGTCCGGTTGAAGAGCCCCCTGTAATTCTGAATTTACTTCGGTTAATGGCATTCAGCTTCTGATCGAATAATTCGATGTAAATGATCCGGCTTAACAGTGAATCGGCCTTTGGCTCAGTGCACTGCGTATGAAACCAGATGTTCTCGCCGGCAATGTAGATATCCCTGTCTGTTTCAAGTGTGACATGTTCACTATAGGATGACTGGCCGCTTACAACCAGATTTCCCAAAATAAAAAATACTATGCCCAGGCAGATGTTCTTCATTGTTCTGTCCAAAAATCGGGTTTCTCAATTTTGCCACCTTTTACCCTGCAGTCAAAGCACTGAAGTCCGGCAAACCACTGGTCACCTCCCACTTCCATGGCATATAGCGGATATCTAAGCTGTTTGGGGTTATTCAGCTGGTAAAAGTTAATAAGGGGGTTACACTCTTCATAGTTGAAAACAAGCGGTGGCCGGTCAACAAATATTCTTTTTGTTGTCATTCCTGCGGCCACAAAATAGCCGAGAACGGTAGCATCAGGGTTATCGACATCCACAATATTGCCCTGCACCTGGTAAGGTTGTCTTGCATACATCCCTCCGGCCTCCTCCTGAAGTTTTGCAATTTCGCTCCAGTATTTATAGGCAGGAAGTGGTATGGAATATTGAGAAAGAAGCAGGCTGTATCGTTCTGATATTTTATCGCTGAGTGTGCTTATAAAATGAAGCGGGAAATTAGTCAGCCGGTCACCGGTGAGCTTTTGTGCCGACCATGTATAAGTTTCCTGCGAATAATTGGTTTTCCAGCAAACTTTTCCGGTATCGGTGTAAACTCTTTCAATGCTGTCAACTCCGTGGTATATCAGGTCGAGCTTATATTCCGCACGGAATTTGTATGTTTCAGAATAGGTCCACATCAGGTTGGTGTTCCGGTCGGATATTGCGGCTGTATTCACATAAAACTGAAGTCCGTCAATAAATCCGCCGGTAACCGATTTTTCTTCAATCTTCGCGAACACGGTGTCAATATCAATGGGTGTATTGATCAATTCAAAAGGTGATTGGTATGTACGATCCTCTATCTTCACATTAAGCCTGTAACTTCGGCCGATCTGACCCCTGAGACCATCCGGATCAGTAGTGTAAACACCGGGAGCTGTTTCTTTCAGCGTTTCAGATGCTCCCAGGTCATCTTCAATGATCACTTCTGCATGCCTGAAGGGTAGAATGGCCATATCATTAATGGCTGTTGAATGAGTAATTCTGATAGTGTATGGTCCGGGGCCATTATCAATCATGCCCTCAATAACAGGCAGATCTATATAATCCTTTATTCCGGAATAGTAGGGATCGAGACACGATGCTGCTAGAATCAATCCAATAAAGATATATACCGGTTTAATTCGCATAATTTCCGAGTTTAAAACTGTAGGATAATGAAACGATGGGAACACCGAAAATTGACATCTTATAACCCTTCATGGTGCCATCTTCATAACGGTAGAAAATTGAATAGGCATTTCTTCGGGATGTGATGTTATACACAGAAAACATCCAGGTGCCGTGTGCAAATTTTTCCGAGATCAGGTTGCCTTCCAGTTTAAATGACAGATCTACCCTGAAGTAATCAGGAACCCTGTATTCATTACGTTGTGAATACAACGGAACCCTTATATTTCCCTGGTTATAAAAGCCGACAGGATAGGTTATTGGCCGGCCTGTTGAATATACAAGGTTTGATGATACGCTTAACCGGCGTGAAAACTTATAGTTGGCCACAAGATTCAAAGCATGCGGTTTATCATAATTCGACGGGAAGGGCTTGTTGTTATTGATCTGCTGCTCATGAATGGTGCTTTGTATATTTACAATTGCCTTGGACCAGGTATAGTTGAGCCACCCGTTAAATCTGCCCTTTGGCTTGCTTACCATGAATTCAACTCCATACGCTTTTAGGTCTCCCTGAACAATGTCGGTTTCAGGATTCTCATTTACTACAAGGTTGGCTCCGTTTTTATAATCAATAAGATTCCTTACTTTTTTATAATAGGCTTCAGCAGTGATATCCACTCTGCCTTCAAACAATGTATTATATATGCCGAAGGAGTACTGGTCTCCCCACATGGGTTTAATGTATTTATCGCTCAGTTTCCATTTGTCGGTAGGTGAAATTGCAATGGTGTTCGACAACATGAAAATATACTGCTGCATCCTGCTGTAACCTAATTTAAGAGAAAAAAGCGGGGTTATCATATACCGTGCTGAAAACCTCAGATCGGGTGCCTGGTGTGATTTGATTACTTTGTTATTGCCATAGGAGACAGTATCAATAACATGCTGCAATGTAACAGCTTCGCCTTTCTGATAAATGTTCAATTTCTGGGGACCCAGATAGAGATAGTTGTTATACCGGATTGCCCCTGTAAGAGTCAGATTTGAACTCACTGTCCATTCGTCGGAAATGAAGATACCTGATTCAACTGCCTTCTCTTTTTCAAGGTTAAGACTCGATACCCTAGATGCCGTATCAAGCGGCCTGAAATTTCCCTGGTCGGCAAGATAAAGGATCGAATTGATACCTGCGGTGAAAGTGTGTTTATCTTTTGGTCTGAACGTATATGCCGCCTTCATTTCACTGTGCTGTAGGTCGAAATTATCCTTATATGACGAAATGGCCATTTCTGAATTGCGTTCAGCAAAATTGTATCGGCTGTAAATCAGGGAAAGATTGAAATTATTTTTTTCCCTGATAAGATGCGACCATGCAAGGACTGCACCGTTATTGCGGTAATCATACCTGCTTTGATTGATCAGGTTGATATGATCCGTGCTGTGATAGGATGAAAATCGGAGCTTGTTATTGTTGTTCAGGTTAAAAGAGAAGTCGGTAATAGCATCGGCAAAACCGGCCTTGCTTTTGCTGATATCCGGATCATCAATCTTTCCTAATATCCAGTCGGAATAGGTTGAACGGACAGCCACCATGTAGCTGCTTTCCTTTTTAATGATCGGACCTTCGAGTGTAAGACGGGCTGTAACAGGACTGATTCCGCCCTGGGCATTGAAATTGTTCTGATTTCCCTGGCGTGTACGGATATCAAACACCGATGAAAGTCTTCCTCCAAGACCAGCCGGGAGGTTGCTTTTATACAATTCAAAATCCCTGATGGCATCCGAATTAAAGGCGGAGAAGAACCCGAGCAGGTGCGATGAATTGTAAACAGGAATGTTATTGATAATAAAAAGGTTCTGATCGGTCGGGCTTCCTCTTACATTAACGCCTGAACTGCCTTCACCAACCGTTTGAATACCGGGTAACAAAAGGCTCACCTTAATCACATCCTGTTCTCCAAGTACCACGGGTATTTCTTTGATCTCCTTGGTTGCCAGCCTCTGGTATCCCATCTGGGTGTTCTTCACAATTTGCTGTTTATCGGCGCTGATTACAACGGCATTCAGTGTTACAAGCTTTGGCTCAAGCATGATATCAAGCCGGCCATCAGAAAGCACCCTGATATTGATTTTCCTCTCCTTGGTCTCAAGGTTGCCTGCAATCAGGGTGTAATCCCCCTTATCAAGGTATAATGTATAGAATCCGGAGACATCACTCATTACAGCGGCGTTTGTTTTGTCAGCCCTCACGAGCACACCGATTACAGGAGAATTATCACCGGCATTATGAACATAGCCTGAAATGGTGGCTTTCATTTTTCCGTCATTGTTCACTCTTCCAACATTTATGCGGCTTTCGGCCATTTGTTGATTGAGCTGCATAAAGCTCTTCCCGTTATTTGCAGGAGTAGTCGAATTACCCTGAACTATTTTTTTGGTTGTATTGAAAATACCCGGTGAAATGGTTTCGATTTGCGCACTTTGAGCGGCAATAAAGATATGACCATTCTGGTCTGTGATGGCATGCAGACTGTAGTTGTTCAACAGTTGATCAAGGGCAGAAAGCAGGTTAATACTTTCAGCAAAGAAAGGGACTTTTATTTGAGGCAGAGTGTCTGAATCATAGTAAAATTTAACCGGGTAAGCCTCCTCTGCGGCATGTACAAATTCATTCCATGACAGGCCGTTAAACTGAGATTTCCAGTTAAAATCCTGGCCGGAAGCATACATTGAAATGAGCAAAGAAAGTACAACCGGCAGCCAGCTAATTTTTTTCATCAGTAAGGGAATTACAATAGTTCATAAGTGCTGTCAGTTGAGAATTGGAGGCGTTCCTTATCGAAATTTTATTTTTCCGGAGATAATCCCGGATTGGTTTCTTATTTTCCCTGAAATAATTCAGAAAACTCATCCTGTTATTCACAAGTGTAAGTCGGCCATCATGTAACAGGAAACAGGAGAATTTCTGCTCTGAATATTTACCCCTGTTTGAAGCATCGTATATCTTAACGTATTCTTTTCTGTACTTTTTAAGAAAGGTCACTTTGCCGCCGGCAATTTTCTCAAAATAACCCCTTGAAGGGTTGCTGAGATTTATAAAAAAATAGTTACCCAGCAGAAAAGAATCAGCATATGCGGCATGGACGGCAATCCGGTTTTCCAGTCCGTTACCATATTCCTGTATAAGGATCAGCTGGTCCGAAACGATATCCAAAGCCAGCCGGATTTCATCAAAATACTGACCTTTGATGAACAATCCGGAACCTTCATTAGCGGTATACTCGAAGTCCGGGCTTCCTGTGGCATACAAATTTTCAGGGAGATAGCTTGTGCCGTTAACTAAAAGATCATCCGGCCCTAATACCCGGTTGGTATGAGTTTTAAGAATAGATGAGCTTGCATTACTCATTCCATCCCTATTTTGAGCAATACAATAGCAATGTCCCTGAATAATCAGGCAAACCAGGAAGATAACCTTCGAAAAAACAGACATGAATTGGTAAATGAACAACAAGGGGTTAAATATATCCATTGTTTCAATAAAAGAAGAAGAAATGTTTAACAAAAAAATAGCAGTTTTTTGTAAGTTTACTGTAGGTAATCCATCCTTCATTTTTTATTTAAACTTTCACATCATGGAAAGGCGCACGTTTATTAAGGCTTCAGGACTGGCTGCAGCCGGCGGAGTGTTGTTGGGATCAGCCAACGAAGAAAGAGATTTTGCATTTGCAGGCTCAAAAGTGAAACTTGCCCTCGTAGGGACCGGGATCCGCGGAACCACATGCTGGGGAAAACCGGTTGTGGATACATACGGCGATCTTGTTGAATTCGTCGGCCTTTGCGATATTAATCCCGGAAGGGTGGCCTATGCAAAAAATTACATGGGCGTGGGTTGTAAAACATTCACCGACTTTGACCTGATGATGAAGGAAACAAAGCCTGATATGCTCATTGTTACAACGGTGGATGCCACGCATAACCAGTTTATTGTAAAAGGTCTGGAATACGGTGCGGATGTGCTCACCGAAAAGCCTCTTACAACTGACGAGGTGAAATGCCAGCAAATATTGGATGCACAAAGGAGGACAGGGAAAAAAGTAAGAGTTGGTTTTAACTACAGGTATGGCACTTTGTTTACAGCCATTAAACAGGCTCTTGAAGAACAACGTGCGGGCCGGGTAACGTCGGTTGATTTTCACTGGTACCTGAATACATTCCACGGAGCCGACTATTTCCGCAGGTGGCATGGCTACAGGAATAAGAGCGGAAGCCTGTTGGTTCATAAGGCCAGTCATCATTTTGACTTATTGAACTGGTGGATTGATTCAGACCCTGTTGAGGTAAATGCCTACGGAAAACTGGAACATTATGGCAGGAATAATGCCTTCAGGGGCGATAAGTGCAGGACATGTGACCTGAAGAAAAACTGTAAATTCTACTGGGATATAACATCTGACCCGCAAATGATACAGTTGTATGTTGAAAATGAAAAGTATGACGGTTACATACGCGATAACTGTTTGTGGAGAACGGATATTGATATTTTTGATAAAATGGCAGTGCAGATCCGGTATGCCAATGATGTACAGGTGAGCTATTCCCTCACGGCCTATTCACCTTATGAGGGTTTGACAATCGCTTTCAACGGGATGAAAGGAAGAATCGATTCATGGCAGGATTTGCCATGGAGGACACAGGAGAAGGTAAGCCAGGCTGATCGTCATAAACGTGAAATGAGTCAGAATGTCGGCGAAGAATCAGGATATGACGAAATGATCATTTCAGAAAATTTCGGTAAATCGGAATTGATTAAAGTCCCTATGGTTCGTGCAGGCCACGGCGGAGGTGATGACAGGCTGAGGGATGATATTTTCAGGCCATCAGGCATGGTTGATCCGCTGAAACATGCAGCAGGATTGAGGGATGGTGTCATGGCCATTATGATAGGCATCGCTGCCCGAAAGAGCATTGACGAAGGACGGCCTGTTAAGATACAGGAATTGACGGATCTGAAGCCGGGGGTGGAGAGAAATCAGTAGGGAGTAGAGAGTAAGGAGTAAGGAGTAAGGAGTAAGGAGCGAGAGGTGAGATGAGAGAGGTGAGCAAAAGTACGTCATTGCGAGTCCCCGATTCCTGCGGGGCGAAGCAATCTGCCAGCACAAGCAGGGCCTCATCCAAAGAAAAAACGATTACAAATATGAAAAAAACCCTTTTAATTCCATTTCTGTTAACTACAATGACGATGTCCGCCCAGCAAATCATACCGCTTTACGCCGGGGAAATACCCAATTCGAAGCCAGGTCATATGAAGGAATTACAGGCATCTCAGAATGGTGTGATTACCGGCTATGCCAAAGTTTCAAATCCCACGCTGACCATTTTTCTGCCTGAACACCCAACAGGAACGGCGGTTATCATTTGTCCGGGCGGTGGCTATATAGGAGAAACCTATAAAGGAGAGGGCACGGATATTGCCGGGGCTTTTATTAAACAGGGAATAGCCGCATTCGTTCTTAAATACAGGTTGCCTTCTGATTCCATCATGATTGACAAGTCAGTCGGACCTCTTCAGGATGCCCAACAGGCGATTAAAATAGTGAGGGAGCATGCCGCAGATTGGAAAATAAAACCAAATCGCATAGGCATAATGGGCTTCTCAGCCGGAGGTCACCTGGCCTCCACTGCCGGTACTCACTTTAATAAAGCGTATATTCCGGATTCTTTAAATACAAGTCTCAGGCCCGACTTCATGATCTTATGCTATCCTGTCATCAGCACGGATCCTGAAATTGCTCATATGGGATCAAGGACTAACCTTCTGGGTCCCGATCCCGGAGAGGAAAAGCTTAAACTCTTCTCTAACGAGTTGCAGGTAAACAAAGACACTCCTCCTGTCTGGATTACTCATTCGGGTGATGATCCTGCCGTTCCGGTTGAAAACAGTATCCGGTTCTACCAGGCATTGATCCGTAATGGAATTCCTGTTGAGATGCACCTGGTTACAGCAGGTGACCATGCCTTTATTCTCAGGTTAAACCCGGATGAATGGATGATACCCATTTTTAACTGGATAAAGAAACTGCAATAGATGGTTTACAGGTCGCTTCCTGCTTATGTTCGCAGCAATATTGTAAAGCTGAATATCATAAAATTTTCAAAGTGGTTTTCGCTTGTAATGCCCATTATTGTCCCTTTTTACCAGGAAAATCACCTTTCGCTCACCCAGATCATGATCCTGAAATCGGTGTATTCGGTCGTGATTGTGGTGCTCGAACTCCCGAGCGGTTATTTCGCCGATGTTCTTGGCAGAAAAAAAATGCTTGTCTTTGGCGCTTTTGCCGGTGCAGCAGGTTTTATCATATATGCCTTCACCCATTCGTATTGGGGATTTTTCCTGGCGGAAATTGCGCTGGGAACCGGGCAGGCTTTCATTTCAGGCGCGGATTCAGCTATGTTATATGATACACTTGCTTCAGCTGAAAGGGAAAAGCAATACACCAAATACGAGGGATTAAATGCTTCAGTGGGCAATTTCTCTGAAGCCTTCGCCGGCCTTGCAGGAGGCGCACTGGCACTTATTACACTGAGATTCCCTTTTTATTTCCAGGCCATTATCGCATCAAGCGCTATCCCGGCTGCTTTGTTGCTTCAGGAGCCTCACTTTTCAAAAGAACAGAAGCGATCGCTTGGTTGGAAAGACATTGTTAAAACAGTCGACCGGATTGTTTTCAAAGAAAAGGACCTGCGCTTCAACCTTCTCTTTTCATCCATAATCGGAGCCGCCACCTTGCTCATGGCATGGTTTGCCCAGCCGCTTTTCGAAAAAATGCTGCTTCCGCTGGCATTGTACGGAACGGTGTGGACATCGCTGAATCTTATTACCGGGGGATCATCAATTTTTGCGCACCGGCTTGAAAACCGTCTGGGCGAATCGAACACACTCAAAATGGTTGCTGTCCTGATCCCGTTGCTAATGGTTCTTTCTGGTCTGGTCCCTGCTTTTGCCATAATTCCTGTCCTTGTTCTGTTCTATTTTTTCAGGGGAATCGCCACACCTGTTCTCAAGGATTATATCAATAAGAATACGGCAAGTGAAATAAGGGCAACCGTTATGTCTCTCCGCGACCTGACAATCCGGGTATTTTTCGCACTGTTCGCACCCCTGGCCGGATGGGTTACCGATCACAGGGGGCTGGGCGCCGGGCTTACCATGCTTGGTTTCATAGTACTAATTCTTTCCGGTGTTACATTAGCCCTGTTTATTTCAACACGCAAAACCTGAACCATAAATATATTTCAATGAAAAAAATCTTAACACTGATCTGCTTGTCTGCTGCCATTCTTATGAATGCCCAGGAAGCAAAAATTGACACAGGCCGTATAAACGGCGCAGTTTATCATATTGCGATACCAGCTAACTGGAATCATAACCTTGTCATGTATGCACATGGCTATGAAATGCCCACGATGCCTTCAAATCCGGCACAATTTCACAACGATGGTGCTTTCAAACCCTTTTTAGACAGGGGTTTTGCAGTGGCCCGATCGGCATACCGCAAAAAGGGATGGGCTCTTGTTGAGGGTGTGGATGACACCGAAGCTCTAAGGGATTATTTTGTGAAAAAATACGGGAAACCGGACACGTGCTATATAACCGGTCATTCGATGGGAGGCGGAATTACGCTGGCAACAATCGAATATTTCGGTAAGAACTACCAGGGTGGCATGCCCATGTGCCCGTTGTCAAATCATCCCTATCTTCAGACCAAACTGGCATTTGACATCAATGCTGTTTTTGCAGCGTTTTTTCCGGGGGTATTGCCGTCACTTGCCGATGTGACTTCGGGAAAAGCTCCGGCTCTTTCATTTCCTGCAATTCAGACCGCCATTTCAAAGGATACTGCATTGGCAGCTTTAATTGCCAGGCGTTTTGATCTTAAGCCTGCTGACTTGCCCATGGTGATTATGTTTGATGATCTGGTGCTACGGGATATCAGTTCCCTTGCACAGGGCAATCCTTTTGATAACACAAACATGGTTTACACCGGGTTTCCGGATGACCTGGCATTGAACCTGAAAATTGAAAGGGTTCCTGCAAAAAAAGGTACGGAAAACTTTTATGAGAAATACGACAGAACGGGTGAGATCAATTGCCCTGTTGTTTTAATGCATACCATTTATGACCAGCTTATCCCGCCTGAAATGGGTGTGGATGCCTATGATAATATGGTTCATCTGAAAGGAAAGCAGCAAAACCTGGCCGTCATTTATACAAACGGCCAGGGACACTGCAATTTTACACCGCAACAAACGGGAATTGCATTTGATATGCTCCGGAAATGGAAAAGCACAGGAAATAAGCCTGCCTCCGGATTTTTGAAGTAGTCAGATGCTTAAAAATCCGATTTTTTTAAGAACTTTAGTTTTATTAACCAGAACCATATGAGAAAGAGAATTCAGCTTCTGCTTTTGTTTCCTGTGATTTGTATGATTGTCCAGGCACAGATTGATGTAACGGATTTATTGACTGAGAACAGGATCCACCCTGTTGGCATTGATGTTCTTCAGCCACGGTTTACATGGAGGATAACCGCTGAAAAGCGAAATGCGATGCAGTCGGCTTATGAAGTAAAGGTGATCACGAATAGCAAAAAGACTGTATGGAGCAGCGGAAAAGTGATGTCGGATCAGTCCGTTTTTGTCCCGTATGCCGGCAGTGCACTTGAATCGGGTAAACCCTATTTCTGGCAGGTCAGGGTATGGGACAACAATGATAAGGTTTCAAAATGGAGTCCACAGGCTCGTTTTGTAACCGGCTTTTTTAAACCGGGCGACTGGAAAGCTAAATGGATCATTCCCGGATATGAGGAACCTGCCCTCAGGCCGAGTCCTATGATGAGGAAACAGTTTAATGTATCAAAAAAAGTAGCTTCTGCATATGCTTTCATTACCTCACACGGATTATATGAAGCCTTTATTAACGGCCAGCGGGTGGGTGACGAATGGCTGACCCCCGGCTGGACTTCCTATAAAAAGAGACTTCAGTACCAGGTTTACGATGTTACATCAATGGTGACAAACGGAAATAATGCCATTGGTGTGATGCTGGCCAATGGCTGGTACAGGGGCATAATAGGGTATATGAACAACCTTAATTATTATGGCAAAGACATTGCCCTGTTGATGCAGATTGATATTACCTATACTGATGGTACGACCGAAAGCATCATATCTGACGGGTCCTGGAAATCTTCAACCGGCGAGATTACCTATTCTGAGATTTATAACGGCGAAATCAATGACGCGCGTCTTTCAAAACCCGGATGGGATAAGCCAGGTTACAACGATGCACAGTGGTTTCCTGTTAAAGAAGCAAATCTTGACATGAATGCCCTTATAGCCACATGGAATGAGCCTGTAAAACAGCATGAAACATTTGTCCCGGTGAAAATATTCAGGACACCGGCAGGCGAACAGGTAATCGACTTCGGGCAGAACCTGGTGGGTTGGGTTGAAATGAAAGCAACCGGTTCTGAAGGCACAAAAATTACACTTTCGCATGCGGAAGTACTTGATAAGTCCGGTAATTTCTATACTGAAAATCTCAGGCAGGCTAAAGCTCAGGATGTGTTCTACCTGAAAGGTGCCGGCGAAGAGCTTTTCCACCCTCATTTTACATGGCACGGTTTCAGGTACCTGAAAATCGAAGGATATCCCGGAGAAATAAAACCGGAAAATTTTAAGGCAGTTACCCTGTATTCCGATATGCCCGCAACAGGGGAGTTCACCACTTCGGACCCGTTAATAAACCAACTGCAGCATAATATTCAGTGGGGACAAAAAGGAAACTTCCTGGATGTGCCGACAGATTGTCCTCAGCGCGATGAGAGACTCGGCTGGACAGGCGATGCACAGGTTTTTTCCCGCACGGCAGCATTTAACATGAATGTGAACAGTTTCTTTGCCAAGTGGCTTCGTGATGTGGAAGCCGACCAGGTTGAAGGCAAGGTTCCTTTTGTAGTGCCCAACGTACTGGGAACCGGATCAGTGAACAGTTGCGGATGGGCTGATGTGGCCACCATAGTCCCCTGGAATATGTACCTGGTTTATGGAGATAAAAAAATTCTTGAACAGCAGTATAATTCGATGAAAACGTATGTCGAAAGCATACGGAAGGTGGCGGTGAATGATTTATGGAATACGGGATTTCACTTTGGAGACTGGCTTTTTTACAGGCCCGACGACGATAACGACGGCCGTGCCGCTGTAACCGATAAATACCTGATTGCACAGTGCTTTTATGCCCGATCCACACAACTGCTTGTCAATGCGGCCAAAATACTCGGGAAAGCAGAGGATGAGGCTTTTTATACCTTGTTGCTGAATAAAATAAAAGCAGCCTTTGTTAAGGAATATATGACGCCAAACGGAAGGCTGGTTTCAGGAACACAAACTGCCTATGTGCTGGCTCTTAATTTTGATATGCTTCCCGAGGTATTGCGTAAACAGGCGGCTGACCGACTGGCTGAAAATGTGAAGTCGTATGGTAACCACCTGACAACAGGTTTCCTGGGCACTCCCTATCTTTGTCATGTGCTCACTCGTTTTGGCTATTCCGACATTGCCTACCAACTGCTTTTGCAGCGAACCTATCCTTCGTGGTTATATCCTGTAACCATGGGAGCCACGACAATCTGGGAACGCTGGGACGGGCAGAAGCCTGACAGTACATTCCAGACTCCCGGTATGAACTCATTCAACCATTATGCTTACGGGGCTATCGGCGACTGGATGTACAGGTCGATGGCAGGGCTGGATACATATGAAGACGCACCGGGTTATAAACACAGCCTTATAAAACCGATAATCGGAGGCGGATTTGCAAAAGTGTCAGCCAGCCTGCACACGTATTACGGAACTCTCAGTAACAGCTGGAAGCTGGACAACGGAAAACTGGGAATGGATGTTGAAATACCGGTAAACACCCGCTGCACCGTGTTTGTGCCCGGAAATGACCCTGCAAAAATCACCGAAGGAGGAAAGCCGCTGGCTCAAATAAAGGAGATCAGGGTAGAAGGTGTTGAGGACGGATATGTAAAGCTGGACCTGGGATCGGGAATTTACAGGTTTGTAAAAGAATAATTAATTCAACATGTAGAGACGCACGGCCGTGCGTCTCTACGGCCAAAAATAAAAACAATGAAATTAAATCGGATTTTTCTCTGCCTGGTAATCGCCTGTTATGCATTCGTTGTGCAGTCACAACCGGTTTCCCCGGATTTGTTGAATAAACCATGGGAGGCCAAGTGGATCACTGTGCCGGGAGCTCCCGAAAATGGTTACGGGGTGTATCTTTTCCGTAAACTCATCGATGTCAGCGGAGTACCGGCTTCCTATGTAATCCATGTGTCAGCCGACAACCGGTATAAGCTGTATGTGAATGAAAAGCTGGTATCGGTGGGACCGGCAAGGGGCGATTATTATTACTGGAATTATGAAACGGTGGATATTGCTCCTTACCTGGTTGAAGGAAGAAACATAGTTGCCGCAAAAATCTGGAATGAAGGCAACCTCAGGCCTGAAGCCCAGATTTCATGGAAAACAGGATTTATACTGCAGAGTGATTCGCCATCACAAGCCGGAATTAATACAAACGATACCTGGAAATGCATTCGCGACACCAGTTACCAGCCGCTCACGACCAATGAGGTGATCGGTTATTATGTAACAGGTCCCGGTGAATTCATTGATATGCGGAAAAACATGGAAGGCTGGAACCGGATGAGCTTCAATGATTCAACCTGGAAGAAAGCAGGAATTTCATCTTCAAGGGGAGCGCCGAAAGGTATCCAGGATGCATTCGGCTGGATGCTGGTTCCGTCATCCATCCCGGAAAGGGAACTAACAGTTCAGCGCTTGCAAACTATCCGTTTATCAAAGGGATGGTCTATAACTCAGAGTTTTCCTGCAATACCTACAAAAGTCACCGTTCCTGCAAATACGAGTTCAACACTATTATTGGATAACGGTAATCTTACAAATGCTTACCTCACACTTATATTCAGTAACGGAAAAGATGCTTCAATTCAGATTAAATATGCCGAAGCTCTTTTTATACCGGCAGGACCCGGATTCCCGGGAGGTTATATGGGATCTGAAAAAATAAGCGGTAAAGGAAACAGAAATGAAATTGATGGAAAATTATTCCTTGGCAGAAAAGACAGTCTTATTTCAGATGGTACATTAGGACAGGAGTTCACCTCACTTTACTGGAGAACCTACAGGTATATCCAGCTAACTGTTCAAACCCATGACGACCCTCTTGTAATTGACGATATTTTCGGAACCTTTACAGGATATCCCTTTGTGAGAAACGGGCTGTTTGTCTCGAATAATCCCGAGTTCCAGAACTTCCTCGACATCGGCTGGAGGACAGCCCGGTTGTGCGCTGTTGAAACATACGTGGACTGCCCGTATTATGAGCAGTTGCAGTATATAGGCGACACCCGTATACAGGCGATGGTTAGCTATTACAATACAGGTGATGACCGCCTGGCACGAAATGCGATGAACCTGATGGATCATTCGCGCATAGCCGAAGGTATAACCTTGAGCCGGCATCCGTCCTTTTCGCCCCAGCTGATACCGACATTCTCATTATGGTACATCGGAATGCTGCATGATTATTATATGTACAGACCCGATAGCATTTTCATAAAAGATAAAATATCTGGAACGCGGCAGATACTCGATTTCTTCCACCGGTACCAGCAGGCCGACGGATCGTTGAAAAGTGTTCCTTACTGGAATTTCACCGATTGGGTTCCTGAATGGAATAGTGGAGTGGCACCGGCAGGTGCCAATGGCAGCTCATGTGTTTATGATCTTCAGCTGTTATGGGCTTACCAGTTGGCTGCTCATCTTGAAAAATCGATGGGTATGAAAGCTATGGGTGAATTATATGAAACCAGGGCGCAACAGCTGGCTTCCACGATCGGGTCGAAATATTGGTCAGATTCGAAGGGGCTTTTTGCTGATACTCCTGAAAAGGACAAATTCTCGCAGCATGCCAATGCGTTGGCCATCCTCACCGGTGTGGCACCGGCGAAGAAAATTGAGGATATTGCCGCCAAACTGGTGAATGATAAAACGCTGACTCCTGCTTCCATTTATTTCAAGTATTACCTTCATATGGCCCTTATAAAGGCCGGTTTAGGAAATAACTACATGAACTGGCTGGATATCTGGCGTGAGAATATAAAAATGGGACTCACCACATGGGCCGAGGATTCACAAATCAATACGGCCAGGTCCGATTGTCATGCCTGGGGTGCAAGTCCCAATATCGAATTTTTCCGCACCATTCTTGGAATTGATACGGATGCACCCGGTTTCTCAAAAGTAAAAATTGAACCCCATTTGGGTTCCCTTAAGAATGCATCCGGTGAAATCCAGCACCCTGCCGGTAAAATTGCTGTGAAATATGTGCTGGAGAAAGGGAAGTGGAATATTGAAATCACGCTTCCGCAGGGGCTTACAGGCAGATTGATCTGGAAAGGGCAGACGAATGAAATTAAGGAAGGATTGAATAAGTTTTTGGTGGATTGATGCTGGATGCTGGATTCTGGATTCTGGATGCCGGATAAAAGCACGTCATTGCGAGGAGCTTGCGAAGCTTGTGACGAAGCAATCTGCCCGCACAGGAAGTTCCCCGCCAAGTGTAGCTGTTTCTGTTTTATAATATTTATATCATGAAGAAATATTCCCTGTTACTCCTCCTGCTGAATCTCCTCCTTCCCCTCCATTCCCAGAACCCCATTGTTCCGCCCGGTGTATACATTGCTGATCCATCGGCGCATGTTTGGAAGGACGGTAAACTCTATGTTTATGGCTCAAGGGATGAAAGCCCGGCTTATTATTGCTCATGGAGTTACCATGTGCTTTCCACATCTGACCTGAAGACATGGACCATTCATGAAAATTCATTTGCATCCAAAGGTACGGGTGACCAGGTGCCGTATTCCGATGACTACCTGTATGCACCGGATGTGCAATATAAAAACGGTACGTATTACCTTTACTATTGCCTTGCCAATAACACAAAAACAGAAGGTGTGGCGACATCTTCTTCGCCTGTAGGCCCTTTTACAGGCGGAACCCCGATTAAGACCGGCGGGTTCAACCAGATTGATCCCTGTGTATTTATTGATGATGACGGACAGGCTTATTATATCTGGGGTCAGATGAATGCCAAAATGGCAAAACTGAAACCCAATATGGTTGAAATTGATTCCACTACCATCAGGGAAAACATAGTGACCGAAAAAGAGCACCGTTTCCATGAAGGAGGATACATGGTAAAACGAAAGGGAATTTATTATTTTGTTTATGCCGCGTTGAGCATTCATGATATGGCATCGTGCATCAGTTACTCGACAAGCACTTCGCCGTGGGGGCCATTTAAATATGGCGGCACCATTATTAACAATGATCACAGTGATCCGGGCAACTGGAATAACCATGGTTCGTTGGTGGAGTTTAACGGACAATGGTATGTGTTCTATCACAGGGCAACCCATGGATGCTATACCATGCGGAAGGCCTGCCTGGAACCCATCACGTTCAATACCGACGGAAGCATTAACGAGGTTGAAATGACCACGCAGGGTGCGGCTGGTCCCCTCAGTGCCCGCAATAAAATGGATGCCGAAAGAGCGTGTTTGATGCATGGGAAGGTTATGGTGAAGGCATGTGCGAAAGACAATGAAGAACTAACCGCTATTGCGGAGGGCGACAGGGCCGCCTATAAATACATCGATTTCGGTAACGGCGTTTCATCTGTTACCTTTTGCGTGATTCCCGGGAAGGATGGAGGAAGTATTGAAGTGGCCATCGACAGGCCATGGAGTTATGCACCGGCTACCATTGAGGTTCCGGGCAACGGCGATGGAAAAACGGCAACTGAAATAAAAGTGCCGGTTGCCCCCGGTCTGAAAGGTGTTCACGCGGTGTGGCTGCGGTTTCACGCAAAGGGAAATGATAGTTATGGCGTGGATTGGTTTAAATTTGAGTGATTCTGGATGCTTGATGCTTGATGCTGGATAGGTGGACTGCCAAAAAAAGCGCGTCATTGCGAGGAGCTGGAAAATAAATGATTATAGTAAAAATGTATTGCGACGAAGCAATCTGCCCGCACAGGCATTGCTTAGCCAAGTGATTCAGTGAAAATAATATAATAATCATGAAAAAATTTTTTCTCTTTCTGACTCTCCTGACTCTCCTGTTTCCCCTTTCTGCCCAACAGAGAAAAGATCTAGGCCCTCTTGAAAATGGTGAAAAAGTCTCATTTGTTAAAAACAGCAACGGTTCGTGGGGTATTGAAATTAAAAAAGGACAATCACTTAATATTAGTCAACCTGCACCCGCAAGCCTCGAAGTGTATAAAGCGGAAAATGATATCCGCTGGTTTTCTGCAGGCTATGAATCGGTAACAAATTCAGCCACCGGAATGACTGCCCGGGCTAAAATAAGATACAATGAAACTGTGATTTTTTATGTAACCGATAGCTGGAGTGTTAACGGATCTATACTTAAAGTAAGCAGGAAAGTTGAGGTGAAAGGTAATGCTCCGGAAGGGTTTAATTCTTCTGTTGTTTTAAATGTCGACCCTGCAGTAAAATGGACAGATATAAATTGCCTGGCGCCGGCTGCACTATACGGCGATCCTTCGTTTGACGGAGAGCTTTCACCCGGCGGTACTGCCAATTATGCAGCGCATCAGTTTCTGATGCGTGAAGATATGCTCGCTGCCCCGCTTTTTGCACTCTCATTCAGCAACGGAACCTATGTGGCCATATTAGATCCGTCGCCACGGGGTGAAACCACCGTTGAAGAAACCAGGCTGGCACAGGATGTAATGACCGATGCCCGGTATCTTTTCGGTTCCATGGGAGCCTGGCAAAAAGACAAAGATCCGGTTTCATTCGGTTTTATTTTTCCCGGTACGGCAAATGTTTATCCACGCGTAAATAAGACCAACCAGCAGCCACGATGGATACGCCGCTATCATCCGGTTACGGAAGGTGTGGTTCATAAATACGCGGTATCATTCCGGTTCGGAAACAGTGCCTCGTTCAGCGAAGTAACACGGCAATCGTGGCGTTGGGCATGGAGCACCCTGAACCCGGAAGTTTACCCGATTGATGTAGAGCAGATGCGGAGAATTCTTACCGATCACATGGTTTCCCAGGCGGTAACCATTGAAGGCCGGACTGCCATTCCTTTTGTGATTTCGCCTATGGACACTGCCAAGCACCGGCAATGGAACTGGACCATGTCGGCCATGGGTTTTGTGGGGAAAACAATCGAGTGTGCCGACCAGTTACTACGCGAAAGTGACAGGGATACTTCAGAAAGAGGTCGGAGAATGCGACAGACAGGATTATCCATCATTTCATCGCTTATCGGTGCACTGCCGACAGTACCTTTACAGGGAACAGGGTATGATTTTGCAACCGGCAAACCATGGAATCATGTTTGGGTGGCTCCCTGGCTAAGAAATGCAACTGAAGACATGCGGGTATTGATAAGGGCATATCGTCGGGAGCGAACCCATGGATATGATCACCCCGAATGGTTTGGGTGGGTCAAAACGTATATCGACTGGTTATTGCTGCAGCAACGGGATGACGGGTCATTCCCCCGAAGATGGGTTGCTGGTAGTAATGAGGTGGCCGAACCTACAGGAACAACAAGCTACTGCCCGGTACCTTTGCTGGTGCTGATGTCAGAAGAAACAGGAGATCCCAAATACAGGGAGGCTGCTGTAAGGGCTGCCGATTATGTATGGGAGAACTGGGGGAAGCGGGGGCTTTTTATTGGCGGTGCTAGTGATAACCCGAATATCACGGATAAGGAAGCCGGGATGTTAAGCTTGGAGGCTTTCCTGAGCCTTTTTGAATCAACCGGGGAAAATAAATGGCTCGAAAGGGCCAAAACCGCCGCTGATTTTGCAGAAAGCTGGATATGGATATGGAACGTACCCATGCCGGTGGATGCGGAAGATTCATCTCTGCATTGGAAGAAAGGGGTGCCTACGATTGGACTGCAGGGCATATCAGCCCTTCATCCGGGCGGGGTGGACGAATACCTCGATTGGTCGGCATCTTCTTATGCAAGGTTATATAAATACACAAATGACAGGCATTACCTTAACGTTGCCCGTATTCTTCTGCATAATACAAAGGCAATGGTGGCCATTCCAGGCCGATTGTACGATATGAAAGGTCCGGGCTGGCAGCAGGAGCACTGGCGCATGGGTCCCGGAGGTCCGGGTCGCGGTGTCGGCGGTCACCGGTTCTGGCTTCCCTGGGTGACTGCAAATCATCTTTACAGCATCACCGGTTTGGAAGAGGTGGATGCGGAGTTGTTTAAGCAGCTTTCGGAAAACCGCTGAGGCACCTGGGGCGCAGAGGCCTGTCATTCCAACTGAAAGGAGGAACCTGAACAGTGGATCTATCTGTAACCCGTTTCAATAGGCCCGGCCTGTCAGAATTTGATGTCCATTCTTTCGCCCGAATAAGCAACGCATTTATTAGGTACACTTTTACCCGATCCATCTGCAAGAACTATAGTAAAGGTCCTCTTCGAAAGGCAGCCCGGATAATTTCCCTGCCTTTTACCGATTGTCAGTGTCTGCTGACTCTCATTCCAGATAAAGGGTATGATGGTATAAATTCCTTTTTCATAGTTGTAGTTATCGCCTTCATCCTCATAAAGATCGAATTGAGCATCTTTTCCTTTATATAGGTGTATCTCCAAAGTGTCTGCAGGTTTTTCAGATACGTACTGCACTATTTTACCCATCGGAATGATAGATCCTGCTTTTATAAACAGGGGTATTTTATTCAGCGGGGCTTCTGCCTTAATACTATGTCCGCCACTGTATCTTCTTCCCGTCCAAAAATCAAACCACTCAGCCTGTTTGGGCAGGTATACTATCCGGTCTTTCACTCCGGCTTCTGTGACCGGGGCAACGAGCATCGATTTTCCGAATAAATATTCGAATGGTTGGTCCAGTGCTGTTGTATCCTCACTGAAATCCATAACCATAGGCCGCATCATGGTTGATCCGTTTTTGGTAACCTGCCATGCTTCTGAATAAATATAGGGAAGTAAGCGGTATCTCAGATTCAGCATACTGCGCATATTTTCTTCAACGACTTGTCCGTATTTCCATGGCTCTGTTTCGGATTGGTAACCGTGTATCCGGAATACCGGATTGAATGCACCCCACTGATACCAACGGGTAAGCAGTTCATGATACTTTTCGTCGGTATATTGCGAACTGCCCGGGCGGAAGAACCCACCAATATCCGTTGTCCAATAAGGCAGACCGGTAATGCTAAAGTTCAATCCTGCTACAATCTGACGTTTGAAAGCATCCCATGTGCCGCCAATATCACCCGACCAGTTGATGATTCCATATCTTTGCTGGCCAGAAAAAGCAGAGCGTGTCAGGATGCAAACCCTCTTTTCAGAAGTTGCACTGCGTTGGCCTTCGTATACTGCCTGGCTTACCATTAAGGGATAGGTTAAACGGTAAAAGTCTCCTAAACCCACGTAGGTTCGTACTCCCTTTAATGCGTCATTCTCCGGTTCCACTGCATCCATCCACCATGAATCCACACCAGGAACAAACATATTCCTGTTTAAGATACTCCAATAGTCTTTTCGTGTTTCAGGATTGAAGTAATCCAGCCATTTGGTATCTGGTATAAAACGGTTGTTTGTCACGAATTCTTTACCGATTTCCGAATTCTTATCGGGATTCGACCATATCGAAATGTTAAAATGAGCATTCAGATCATGCAATGCGCTGATGAATCCTGATGGATTGGAATAATTAACAGTGTCGAATTGAGGAACGCCCCAACCGCTGTTTCCCCAATATTGCCAGTCCTGTACAATAACGTCCAGCGGAAGTTTTCTGTTTCTGAACTCCCTGACTGTTTCAACCAGTTGAGATCCCGAAGTATATCTTTCACGGCATTGCCAGAATCCATATGCCCATTTGGGAAACATCGGAACATTTCCTGTCAGATTCCGGTATGATTTTATTACGCTGTCGGCTGAAGGTCCGTAAAACACCACATAATCAAGAACTTTTGCATTGGGGGAACGGAAAGTTGTATTATTGTCCGTTAGTTTCCAGTATAATCCGGGTTTGTTATCGGATTTGCATATCAATTGTACCCGGTGTTCTCCAGCTTTCAGATGAAGCAATGCACTGGCCGTTGGCGGTAACCACATATTGGTCTGATCAATGCATGGATTTCCGTCAATTGAAACAAAATGACGATTACCCATATCCTCCAGATCCATAAAAATTGAATAAACGCCATCCTCCTTAATAGTAAACCGGCCGTGATACAATGTTTGATTTTGCGATACTTTTTGTGTTCCGGATATGGTTGTAACATCGGCCTTGTTCGTTTCACCCGGGTTTTCAGTGTCCTGCTTTTCGAGGTTAATCTTGTTATCTGCGGGGTTAAAATCGGTCAATCCATATTGATGCCAAAGCAAACCATACCCTTTGTCTGAATATATAAAAGGAATGGAAATCTGCGAGTTAACCTGGGTTAAACGACGACTGACGCTACGAATCGAATTAAATCCATCCTGGAACTGACCTAAGCCGAATAGAGCCTCATTTACAGGGGATTTAAAGCTGAGTTCTGCCTTAAAACAAGGCTCACCCATGACAGAATCCGGTATCAGTTTGCGCGAACCAGCCAGTTCACTCAGGAAGATTCTTCCCACTGAATCAGCAAATTCTATTTTCCCGTTTTGTTTATCAATTATAACCGAAAGTTTTTTACAGTTAATCTTTATTTTCTTTTCCGATTCAACGGTTGTAAATTCAGGTGTGATTGTTGGGAAAATAAACACAAGCTCCGGCAATGCCATTGTTTCCCGTGTAAAGAACTTAACCCTGACTGTATTATCCGATAAAGGATAAATTCCCAGTATGCCTCCGGACGATATCAATTCAACTCCGTCCTTTACTTTGTTGAAACTTTTGAATACCTGTCCCTGGCAAAACAAAGGGAATAAGAACAACAGGAAAAAAACTACGGGTTTCATTTTATGTGTATACCATTTAAAATAATCACTTCATTTTTACTCGTTTCAAATCAAAACCCCTCCAGGTTTAAATGGAACCGGATTTTTGCGGCCTTGCTTTTAACATGCGGTTTTAATTTGGGTAATTAAAGATAGTAATTTTATAAAAAGCACGTCATTGCGATGACCGGTTCCTACGGTCAGAAGCAATCTGCCCGAACAGGAAGTTCATTGCCAAGTGAGCTAATACTTAGGTTTCTCGCTTCGCTCGAAATGACAAGTTGTAACCTTTAACAACATAATATTGTCATTCCGACTGAAAGGAGGAACCTGAATTCAATAAATGTACCAGGTAGTTTTCGCGTCTCATTGGTCCCATTCGTCTCATGGGTCCCAAAAAAACACCGAATGAATTTCAAAAAATTAACCTGTAACCCCCTTCACTAGCCCCGGCCTGAAGGCCGGGGGATTCTACGGATTATTTGTGTCGTGTGGGCCCCGGCCTGAAGGCCGGGGCCAGTGAAGGCGGGGTAGTGAAGGCGGGGCTAGTGAAGGCCGGGGCTATTGCATTCACTCCCTCCAAACCAATACACCCGCGGGTTTTAATACTTTTTCACCTACAAATATTTTAGAACTTTCAGGAATTTTCATGGTGAAGTCATCCGAAGAATAATTCACGGCAACATAAAAACCGTCGCGCCAGTAAACATACACACCTTGCGGATAATCTTCAGTGGTGGCTCCGTTGTTGGTATATAACTGAGTTAAAATATCCTTTTCCAACTTAAAATCATCGGTACTGACACCGATATACGTAACAGAACCTTTGCCAATCCTGTGTTTTACAACGGCAGTTTTGCCTTTATAGAACTGATTATCATATGTGGCAAGTACATCTTCATTCTTATCCGGTTCAAGCAGATCGGCCCAGTTATTCCAGTTGTAATGATTTGATCCCATCAGAATGTCACCCTTCCCGTTATTGGAAAGCATGTCGGTGGCTTTAACATGTGCTCCGATCAGACCTGATATCGGTGCCGCCGTTTCCGCTTCCCAGAAATGACCTCTCCTGTCTTTGGTCGCCGTGCGACAGGTGATTATCAGGTTTCCGCCATTGGCAGCATAATCATTCCATTTTTTAACCAATGCGGAATCGACCATTTCGTAAGCCGGAACAATTAAAAATTTATAGTTGGAAAAATCATCCGATTCCCGGATTACATCAACAGGAGCGCCCAGGGATTTCCCCAGTGCAAGAAATTTAACCGGGTAATTCCATGTATCCCATTGGTAGGTCTGCTTCTGCCGGTCGATTGACCAGTAATTTTCGAGGTTCCAGAGAATAGCCGTTGACCTGGCAGCCAGTTTTTCAGGAAGCTTAGCACCCGGTTTGTATTGTTGTCGTAATCCGTTGATCTCTTTGTTGAATTGGATATAATCTTCACCGCCGGGAGACGGAGTTACACCGTCTGTCTGGATCACGCCAGAATGGTATTGTTCAGCACTGTAAAGGATTTGACGGAACCGGTAGGAACAGGCCACTTTTCCACCGGCTGCAAAGGAATGGTACAGCCACATCCGCACCGTACCGGGCAAAAGGAGGGGATTATACGATCCCCAGTTAACAGGACCAGGTTGCATCTCCATTACCCCGGTAACACTTCCAACCGATTTGTAGTACTCTGACGCAAATAAAACAGCGGAACTATTGCCTAAGCGAAAGCCCAGCTCACCTATATTATCGCTGCCGCCATTCGGGTATGCCGTGTAGGTTGCAAAATCAAGCATTTTTGTCCTCCGTGGATCGGAGCCAGTGCATACGGCCGTGTAATTAGTCGTGATGTACTGATTTTTCGAAATGTATTTTCGTAAAATCCCGGCCTGGAAATCGAGAAAATCAGCCTGCGAATCAGCTAAATACCTTTTAAAATCGAGTAAAGCATGTGGATTATTCCCCCACCAACCTACAAGGTTTGTATTGGGAATAATTACCTCGTCGAAACTGTTGAACCACTGGCTCCAAAAAGCGGTTCCCCAGGAAGAATTCAGTGCATCAATTGTTTTGTATTCGTTTCTTAACCATTGCCTGAATGCCTCCTGCGAAGAAGGACTGTAATCGGCCTGTGCCTGGGGTTCATTATCTAATTGCCATCCGATCACATTGTTATTTTGACCGTATCGTTTGGCCATTTCGGTTACAATTCTCTCGGTAAACATACGGAACTTAGGATTGACAATAGATTCTAACCCGCGGGTACCATTCTCGCCCCGTATGTAATGACCGTCCATTATAAAGGTCTCCGGGTAGTTTAACCGCATCCAGGTGGGTGTGGTTGCCGATGGGGTGCACATCAGTACTTTCAGGTTATACTTTGCACAAAGGCTTACCACTTTATCGAGCCATACAAAATCGAACCGGCCTTCCTCGGGTTCCATTTTAAACCAGGCAAACTCCGCCAGGTGGACAAACTCAAAACCCATATCAGCAATTTTCCGGATATCTCGCTCCCACTGGCTTTCGTTCCAATGTTCAGGGTAATAGTAAATGCCTGTCGTTATCAGTTCCTTTTCAGGGAAATATGGACTGGCATCCTGTGATTTTACATTATTTCCTAATGTTACAGCTGCGAGAAACAGTATGGCTAAATGCTTAATCATCTTTTTAACAGTAAGTTAATTATCGGATCTCAATAAATTCTGGTTCATACGGGGCAATCACAAAATTTCCTGCGTAATCCTTATCAGTCAGGATACTGTGTGAACTTCCCTTAATTTGAATTTCCCTTGGTTCCCCGCTTACATTAAGGTATAGATAATGGTTTTTGTCGATTTGCCTTGCCATAATACCTGACGGAACATCAGGTCCCTTTTTAATTTTAAGGTCAATAATCAAATCATCAATCAGGCTCCCAAGAACGTCTCCGTTTGCCGGAAGACCTACATAAATGGCCCTTCCTTTACCATAGGAATTTGAGGTCATTATCGGATAATCCTTATCGAGGCTGGTAAGTGATCCGATCACCTCAGCGCCTCCAGGTTGAATTATATCAAACCTCGACGATTCGGTATCCATTGCTTTTCCCTTATAGGTAAATTCAATCTTTTTCCCTGTATAGGCCTTACGGGATAATTCGTTCATTAACTCCGTTTCTTCAAAACTTCCGACACGGATGCCAAAAACATCACTTAAACGGCCCGGCCGGGTGGTGGAGAACACTTGTCCCGATTCGTCAACAATGGCCGAATTACTGGTCATAATAACGGTTCCGCCATTCTTAACAAAGTTGCGTATTTTGGTTGCTGTTGTTTCATCCATTACTGCGACACCCGGAACAATTAAGATTTTATAATCCAGTGAACTTTTGCTGATCTCTGCGACCCTGGCATCCATATTTCTCCAATAAAACAGATCCCAGCAGGCCTGTAATTGGCTATCATGTTGTTCAGGAAAAGCGGAACTGACAATCTGGCTGGGAAATGAAAAGGCCAAACCGACTTCTGCCTGGAGTTTGTATGGGAAGAACCTTTCTATCTTTTTAAATTCCGTGGCAATTTTTTTGTATTCATCATATTTCCGGTTTGGAAGGCCATCCCAATCAACCATTCCTTCAAGAAACTGTTCTTCCCCGGCAACCATACTCTGCCATGTCCAGCCGCATACCATCTGGTTGCCATACATCAAGCTGGCATAAGCCGATTTGCGTATTGAATTTGGTACAGCACTGTGTGTGGTAAATTCACTGCACCAGAAGGGATTTGTGCTTTCGAACTGAATCCGGGCTATTCCGAATGCCGCATTCATAACCCCGAAATTGGTGATTAAATTGTTTCCCGGGTAGAAACCGCAACCCTCGCGGGTCATTTTTCCGGAATAGGCAATATCTGAATAATCAAAATATTTCATCCAACTGTAATACCACGCATTTGTATTGGTGTTCGCATTGGGTGCATTGGCTTTGACCAAATCAATTACCTTAAAAAGCAACTGATTGATCTCATCCGAAATAAAGCGTCTGAAATCCAGTATTTTCTCCGGAGCTCCGCCCCTGGAACCTTCTGCCGGTAATCCGATTTCTTCCCATTGATTTATTCTGCGTGACCACCGTTGTGTAGCCCAGGCTTCATTTAAGTTTTCAAGATTGGTATATTTAATTTTTAACCATTGAATAAAACGTAGCCTGACCGTTTCAGAATAAGAAATGGGTCCGTCTCCCGATTCGTTGTCAATGCCGAATGCCAGCAACGCCGGGTGGTTTGCATACCGTTTTGAAATGGCATCGGTAAACCGCAGAGCATATTTCTGATAGTTCGGGTCGCCTACGTCATCCATGTAACGGTGGTTAGGGTACTTTGTATCCCCGTTTACATCGGTAATGTTTATTGACGGGTACTTTTGATGGATCCAAAGCGGGGCAGGACGAATGGCAATATCAAGAATTACTTTGATACCGGCTTTACTGAATTCGTTCATGACCGTATCAAACCATTCAAAGTCGAAATGACCATCGGATGGTTCGTAGCTGTCCCATGCCAGATGGCCTAACCTGACAACAGAAAATCCGGCAGCTTTCATCAACTCAATGTCACTTTTTATTTTTACTGAATTTTTATTGTCATGAGGATGATAATTGCATCCCACATAAAGTTGCTGTGCATTTCCGCTCAAACTGCCATAAACTAGCATTCCGGCCAGAACCAGGATGAAGATCATTATTTGTTTCATTGCTATTCTGTTATCTCAATATTAAACTGCTTAGAGCACTATATCATTCGCCGCTGTGGCATACAATCCGATTAAGGCTCCGGTAAAACCTCCTGCAACATTGGTTGACAGAATATCGCCTGAAACCGTGCCACCCAGGTTTATAAAGTCGGTTCCATTAAGCGAATAACTGAATGTATAATTGTCGCCAACTGCTTTTACCTGCAATTGAACAGGCTGACTCAGCTTAATTTCAGTGCTTGCAAGTATCTTCGACTGTCCCTTTTCTGTTCTTTCTAAAACCAGGTAATAGGAATCGGCTTTTTTAGTGATTCCGAATACATAATTGAATTTTTCACTCTGAAGGCATGTTATACCGGCGAGATCTTTCTCTGTGGCCGGCTTATAGTCGAGTGCGGTGGTGAATGAAAAATTGCCGTGCTGCTGCCTCATAAACAGAGTTGATGTGGGCTTTACCTCTTTCACTGTGGCCGCAAAAGGTGTGATCTGCAATCCCTTTTTAGTTACGGATATGAAATCTTCACGGGGACCTCTTAACCCAATCCAGCGATAATCCAGCTTTTCAGCAGTGAAGTTTTCTGTAAAGGTGAAGTTGCCGTTAGGGAAGAAACCCTCTTTCCCTGTTTTGTTTTCGGCTACACCTTTGGGCATTTTAAGCTTGGGTTCCATCGGAATCAGCCCGTTCTCAAAAACCGGAAATTCACCTGACCAGTCAACTGGCAGGATAAACGTTTCCCTGCCAATGTTCACACGTCCCTTTTCATTAGGACGGATAGCCAGGAAAACCCCGTAATACCTGCCGTCGGGAGTGGTAACCAGATCAGCATGACCTGCCCAGTCAACCATGTTTGGCCTGTTACGGGGAAAATACCGTTGGGTAAGAATAGGATTATTCTTAGCCGGGGTATAAGGTCCCCTGGGGTTGTCGCTTATAAAAATTACTTCACTGTGCCAGTCGCCCGTGCCGCCTTCGGCACACATTAAATAATACTTTCCGTTCTTTTTATAAATATGCGGAGCTTCAATCCAGATGGGCTTTTTCGACAGATCGACGCCTCCATCTACAATAATTTTATCGGTTCCCGGAATTACCTTATCATTTTCCACATCATAATCCCAGATCTTAATAACCCGGTGACCGTTGTATAATTCCTTTCCCCTGTCGGGCGCATCGTTATGAATAACATACCCTTTTCCGTTGTCATCAAAGAAAAGCGAGGGATCGATACCGTTAAAAGCCAGTTTTATAGGATCGCTCCAGCCTTTCATCGGGTCTTTTGTTTTTACCACTATATTTCCGAATCCACCCGAAAACTGGGTTGTAATCATGTAAAACGTCTCGTTGTTGGGATTGTACAGGATCTGGGGAGCATAAATACCGGCACTGATGCCGCAATCTGCAACCTTGAGCTGTGAAGTTCTGTCAAGCACATGCCCTACCTGGTCCCAGTTCACCAGGTCGCGGGAATGAAAAATCGGCACACCCGGAAACATGGCAAACGATGAGCACACGAGGTAATAGTCGTCGCCTTTTCTTGTAATACTTGGGTCGGGATAACATCCCTGTAATATCGGATTATAAAACTCATCCGCTTTCAACGGGAAATCCTTATAAACCTGGTCGTCACCAAGGTAAACAACCTTTGTAAATACGGGGGGATCTCCGGCGGAATTTTGATTTCCGAACAATGCGGAGGAAGTGACAAAAGCGGCTAGTGCAAAGGATTGCAGCAATCTCATTGTATTCATGGTTATGATAGTTTTTCGGAAATTATTTAAACAGCACCTGGGCAAAGTTGTACAGGTTATTTCTCCACACAGGCCAGCTGTGACCCCCCGGGTACTCGCTGTAAGTGTACTTGATGTTCATCTCATCAAACTTGGACATCATGGCCTGGCAATTTTTCCAGGCGATATCTTCCTGGCCGCCCATGGATATCCAGAATTTTTTGAGGTTTGAGTTGATCATGCCGGCGTTGGCCTTCATGAAGTCGTATTGCCTGCCGGCAAGTTCATCCTGCATGGGTTTGATCCATCCCGAGCTGAAAACGCCCAGGTAAGAGAAAAGCTGGGTATTGTTTATTCCGGTGTACAGGGTCTGGATACCACCCATTGAAAGTCCTGCCAATGCCCGGTAATCCTTTTCGGTTTTCACCCTGTAATTTTGCTCCACAAAGGGAATGACACACTGCTTTAATTCAGCCTCGAACAGTTTAAGGATTTCTTCGCCGAATGTGGCAGCCGGCATGTTACCGTCGGCCATAACTACAATCATAGGTACTGCTTTCTTTTCGGCTATCAGGTTGTCGAGTATGAGGTCAGTTTTTCCCTGGGTTGCCCAGCCGCGCTGGTCTTCGCCACCGCCATGCTGAATATAAAGCACAGGGTATTTCTCAGAAGTATTTTGATCGTATCCCGGGGGCGTATAAAGATAAAATTGTCGCCAGGAGTTCGTTACTGTAGAAAAGTAGCGTTTGATCCGTATATCTCCATGAGGCACATTCCGTGTTTCGTAATACGAATCTCCTGCAAACGGCACTTCAATACCGCTGGCCATCCGGCCCATACCGTAGAATGCTTCACTTGACGGATCACACACAGCAACACCGTCGATGATAAGCGAATAATAGTGGAATCCTTCGCTCAGGGAATCAGTTGTTGCCTCCCAGACTCCTTCGCTGTTCTTCACCATGTCGTATTTCTTAACCAGGTCAAGCTGCACCTTTTGAGCATCGGGGGCTTTCACACGAAATACAGCCGTTCCGTCAGGGCGGAGCTGGGGATATTGAGCCGAGCGTACATTGGATTCGGCACGGGTTCCTGCATTGCTTATGGCGGCAAATGTTGACGGATCAACCGGTTTGAATATCAGTTGCGAAAACATGTAAAGGCCGTCTTTCCAGACTTTGAAGTCGTGGTACCCATTATCGACATAATATATATGCGGAATGCTGTTTTTCGTCAGGTACTTACTGGTGCGGTCGCTGAAGGTGATGAGCCGGTCTTTATTACCGCAGATCAGGTAAATCAGTTTCAGGCTTGCCTTTGTTTTTGCGGGATCAGGGATAAGCTGTCCCGGCAATTTGGTGTTTGGTGCAGATGAAAATCCTCCCACCCAGGCAAATTTATCCATGTTGCCGAATCCGAAGTTAAGTGACTGTCCGCCGCCCATGGATAAACCGGCGATTGCACGGTGTTCCTGATCCTTAAGTACAGGAAATTTCTTTTCAATATAAGGTATGAGGTCATTGAGCAGGTCTTTTTCGAATGTGGCAAAGGCTTCCACTTTGTCCTTGTCGAAAATGTTGCCGATGGCCCTGTCGTCTTTCATAGCACGTCCGTTTGGCATCACCACAATCATCGGCTCTATTTTTCCTTCTGCGTAAAGGTTATCAAAAATGATCTGCGGCTGACCGCCGTTGAGCCATTCTTTCATGTCGCCACCGATCCCGTGCAACAGGTAGAGCACCGGGTATTTCTTTTCTTTATCAAAGCCGGGAGGAGTGTAAATAAGGGCTTTTCGCGTGACACCAACGGTCTTTGACGGATAAGCGATGGTGTCGATTTTCCCGTGGGGAACGACAGGGCGTACTATATCGAAACCTGCCGGCATCGGGCCAACGGATTGTGATCGGGTATCAAAGCAGAAGAGCAATGATACGAGCAAAAGGAATGCAAGGTATTTCATATCTGACTGGTTTTTCAAATCAGGATTAAAAGTAAATAATACTTTTTATATTAAAAAGTTTTAGGGCAATTACTCGCAGAACGTTGCAAAGTGCTCGTCATTGCGAGGAGCCGGACAGATAATTGATTATAGTATTAATAAAATGCGACGAAGCAATCTGCCCGCACTGGCATATCCTTACCAGGTGAGCGAGTACTGAGGTTTCTCGCTTCGCTCGAAATGACAGGCAGTGACCGGGTGGTGTGGGGGAACAGGGCGCGGCGGAGCCGCGCCCTGTTCCCCCACATGTTTAATTAATAATCCTGTCATTCCGACTGAAAGGAGGAATCTCTCTGGATTCACTAGCCCCGGCCTTCAGGCCGGGGGATTCGACGGAATCGTTCGGTCCGTGGGCCCCGGGCCTGAAGGCCGGGGCTAGTGATTTTGGATTTGTGTCCAAGCCTATTTATTTTTACCTTGTACGCATTAATTAATACCCTGCCATGAATAAAGCGTTTTTCACAGCAGTTGCA
This sequence comes from Bacteroidales bacterium, assembly GCA_035299085.1. Taxonomy (NCBI): domain Bacteria; kingdom Pseudomonadati; phylum Bacteroidota; class Bacteroidia; order Bacteroidales; species Bacteroidales bacterium. Next base: position 54,605 of record DATGXG010000033.1, read on the forward strand.
TTGGCATACTGCCTGGCTGTTTCAGCCCAACAAAAAAATTACCTGGATCATGTTTACGATTACATAGAAAACACATCAGTGTTTGAACAGGGCCAGGAAGAAGGCCATGTACCGCTGATTCCTTTTGCTACTCTCCAGGAGGCGCTGGGTCAGAATATGAAAGCATCAGCGAGCTGCCTGTTCCTTAACGGCACCTGGAAATTCTTTTATTCCGACACACCCGAAGGAACACCCCGGAATTTTTATGAAGACAAATTCAACGATAAGAGCTGGGCTGATATCATAGTTCCCGGCAACTGGGAGATGCAGGGCTTTGGTGATCCAATGTTCAGAAATGTTACCACTCCATTTAAACCCAATCCGCCAAAAGTGCCGCATGAATATAACCCAACGGGTTCTTACAGGCGAAGCTTTTCACAGCCGGCAACATGGAAAGGAAAACAGGTTTTTCTGCGATTCGAGAAGGTTGCTTCCGCATCGTTTGTCTGGATTAATGGCCGACAGGTGGGATATAACGAAGGCGGCCAGGAACCTGCAGAATATAATATAACCTCCTTCCTTAAACCTGGAAAGAATACTATTGCCGTGAATGTGATGAAATACTCCGACGGGTATTATCTCGAGAACCAGGATTACTGGCGCCTGGCGGGTATTTTTGACAAAGTGTGGCTCTTTGCCGTTCCTGAAATTCATATTAACGATTGGTTTGCTACCACCGACCTGGATGAAAAATATGAGGATGCCATACTCAGAATAGAAATGAAAGTGAAGGACTATGGCTCATCTGTCTCACCGAAATACACAGCAAGGGCCACTCTTTACAATTCTCAGCAACAGCCTGTGAAGGTCATTACATCGGCTCCTTTTACAGTTGAAGGCGGATCGGCTCATAGCGTAATGCTTTCAGACAGCATAATGAATCCACTTAAATGGTCCGCTGAATCCCCCGATCTCTATACCCTTGTCATGGAATTGATCGATGCATCAGGGAAAACCACTGAAATAGTTTCCGGGCGCATCGGATTCAAAGAAACAGAGATCAGGGACCAGGTTTTCTACCTGAACGGCAAGCCTGTTAAGCTCAATGCTATCAACAGTCATATGCAGCATCCTGATAAGGGACATACAATGGATCTTGAAACAATAAGAAAAGATTTCGAACTCCTTAAGCAATTCAACATCAATTGTGTACGCACATCACACTATCCGCCTGTCAACGCTTATCTCGACCTGGCTGATGAATACGGAATATATATCGTGGATGAAACCGGGGATGAATCGCATGCCACGGAGTATGTTTCCAACCTGCCCGAATGGGAAAACATGTACAGGGAAAGAGTAAGGAAAATGGTACTTCGTGACAGAAACCATCCCTGTATATTATTCTGGAGCGCCGGAAATGAAAGTGGAGAAGGGAAAAACATTTGTGCCGTTATTGAGGAAGGTAAAAAGTACGATCCGACCCGGTTCTGGATGTATGGCGGCAATGCCTTCGCCCACCCGTGTGAGGAAATCATCGGCCCCCGCTATTATACTCCTTTTGAAATGCGTTTGATGGTTGGCATGGTGCCTACATCTGAAGATCCACGCCCTTCGTTCATGGATGAATACCTGTCACTTGCCGGCAACGGGGGTGGGGGACTTGACGAATACTGGGACATGATCTATGAATACCCCAGGAGTATGGGCGGTGCGCTGTGGGATTTTGTGAGTCCCGGTCTGCGTGAAAAGGTGCGTGCACTTGACGATGCATCCCCTTCAAAAGTACCGGCTCACATAATGGGCAGGGCCTTTCTTACCAAAGGCAAAGCCGGATCAGGCATTGATCTGAACGGGCATGATCAGTGGGTTGAAGTTTACCGTGATAATGCCGTTGAAATCGAAAATGATTCCCTGACACTGTCTATGTGGGTTTATCCTCGCAAATTCAACAGTTCGGCCGGCACGTTACTTACCAAAGGAAGTTATCAGTACGGACTGGTGCAGAAAGGAACCCGGTCACTTGAATTCTACATAACCACACAGCGAAGAGAGTCACTGGATGTTGCTCTTCCGGCTGACTGGGAAAATAACTGGCATCATATTGCCGCAGTGTACAACGGAATTACAATGCAACTGTTTATCGATGGAAAAAAATCAGGAGAAAAGCCGGCTACCGGCAACATCCGGAATTTTCCGTATCCTGTGAACGTCGGACGTAACGCTCAAATACACGGTCAGGAGACATCGGAATACCTTTGTGACGGTATTTTCGATGAGGTGGCAATATTTTCAAAAGTAATGGATCCGCAGTTATTACTGAATCCTGATCCGGCTGTCAAACAAAAAGCATCATTGTGGCTTGACTTTGAAAAAGAAAAAGCAGAAGGCGAATTTTTCAGCCTGGGTATCGGCGCCAGAAGTTATGGTGCCATCTGGCCGGACAGGAGGCCTCAGCCGGAAATGTGGCAGATCAAAAAGGCAGGACAGCCGGTGAGTGTAAGACTGCTTGATGGCGGTTCAGGGAAGATACAGGTAATCAACAGGTACCTGTTTACCCGGCTAAGTGAACTTGAAACCAGGTGGTCAATTGAATCCGATGGACAAAGCATTGCACAGGGCGTTCTTACTATTGATGCGGCTCCCCTGGATACCATTTTGATTTCTGTTCCTTACACAAAACCTGAAATTACTCCCGGTAAGGAATATTTTCTGACAATCAGTTTCCATCAGAAAATGGACAAACCATGGGCAAAAGCCGGATTTGAAATTGCCTTTGAGCAGTTTACACTTCCCTGGAAGGTGAATCCGGAAACCAGCGCAAAGATTAATACACCCGGAATTACAGTAACTGAAATCAACGATACCTTAATAATAAAATGTGTTCAGTTCGATTACCGGTTTGACAGGAAAACGGGAAAACTGGCTGTTCTTCACTTTAACGGGAAAACTGTAATTAAGAGTGGCCCCTCCATCAATGTTTGGCGCGCCCCTCTAGCCAATGAAACGGATGAATGGGGAAGCAGTTCTTCAGGGACAACCCATTGGGGTGAAGGCTATTCAAGAATGGCAGCGACGGATTGGTATTCCACAGGTATTAACAGGTTAAATCACCATTTGGAGAGCTTCCGGTACGAAAGCGTTGATATGTCGTTGAAAATTGAAGTCCATGAACTGGTCACGTTTCTTAATTCCTCTTCAGGTTTTCAGAATAATTACACCTATATTATAAATGGTGACGGCAGTCTTACTATATGCCATAAGATCATACCCTGGGGCGATATGCCTGCATGGCTGCCGCGAATAGGCACAAGCTGGATTCTTAACCGCGATCTCGACCATGTGGAATGGTTTGGTCGTGGCCCACAGGAGAATTATCCCGACAGGAAATCAGGTTACCGGGTAGGAAAATACAGTTCAAGTGTGACGGAAATGTATGAACCCTACCTCATCCCGCAGGATTACGGCTTGAGAACCGATAACCGAAGTGTTGCTTTTTATGATAACAAGGGCATGGGGATTGAATTTTCAGGCGATGAACCATTCAATTTCAATGCATGGCCTTACACCGTTGACAATCTTTCAAAAGCACTATATACTTACCAGCTGAAACCCTTCGACGGCATTACATTCAATTTCGATCACCTCACAAGTGGTGTCGGTTGCACCGCCCGGTCGGTTTTCAATGCCTACAGGGTGCTGCCTGCCGTATATGAATATAAGATAATTGTGAGGCCTTTCGCAGGAAATCAGGCCCATTAGGGCTGACATCTACCATAATGTCGCTCCTGGCGAAGCTTCTATGTACATTAATAATTGTACAAGCATTTTAAAAGTAAAAAATACTTTTTATATTTGTTTTCCGCTCAACTTAAAACTCTGAAAACATGATACAATTATTGCGAAAACTAACACTCACGTGCTTCCTGTTTGTTCTTGCCTTTTCCCTTGAGTCACAGATCATCACTGTGAATGTGGATAAGCCCAAATATGCCATTCAACCTACCATGTGGGGTATCTTCTTTGAGGACATCAACTTTGCGGCTGACGGGGGTATTTATGCGGAACTGGTGATGAATCGCTCGTTTGAATTCAGGAAACCAAAAATGGGGTGGGCGGTAAAGGTGAAGGACAAAGATTCGTCCCACCTTCTGATCATCAACCGGGGTATTGAAAACATAAACAATCCCAGGTTTGCACGGATCAAGGTGGATGATGAATCGAACCCTGTGTGCCTTATAAATTCAGGATTCAGGGGCATGGGTATTACAAAGGATATTCTCTATCATTTTTCATGCATTGCTGCGTTGAATACTTCGGATGCATTGAAAATTCGCATTGAGCTGGTTAATTCAAAAGGTGAGAAAACAGGTGAAGCTGTAATTAATCCATCGGGCAATGACTGGAAACGTTACACGGCTGATATTAAAGCCACACAGACAGATCCCAAATCAAAGCTGAATATCTGGTTCGAAGGGAAAGGCCTTATAGATATGGATATGATTTCTTTATTTCCGGATAATACATGGAAAAACAGGCCGAATGGTCTCAGGGCTGACCTGGTTCAACTTCTGGCTGACATGAAACCGGGTTTTGTGAGATTCCCCGGCGGATGCATTGTGGAAGGCTATGATCTGAACGGAAGGTATCAATGGAAGAAAACGGTGGGTGATCCTGCCGACAGGAAAACCATTGTTAACCGGTGGAACACGGAATTCAACCACAGGCCGACTCCGGATTATTACCAGTCATTCGGTCTTGGTTTCTATGAATATTTCCTCCTGGCCGAGGATATCGGTGCAGCTCCGCTTCCCATTCTCAATTGCGGAATGGCATGCCAGTTCAACAGTGCAGAAGTGGCTCCCATGGATGAGATTGATCCGTATGTGCAGGATGCCCTCGACCTGATCGAATTTGCCAATGGTTCAGCCGAATCAAAATGGGGGAGTGTCAGGGCTAAGATGGGACATCCTGCGCCTTTTAACATGAAATTCCTTGGCGTGGGCAACGAACAATGGGGGCCGCAATATTTTGAACGCTATCTTGTATTTGAAAAAGCTATAAAAGCCAAATACCCGGAAATAGTGCTGGTTTCCGGCGCAGGACCTTCACCCGATGGTGACCTGTTTGATTTTGCAGTTAAAGCGTTGAAAGATACAAAAGCCGACATAGTGGATGAGCATTATTACAAGCCCCCACAGTGGTTTAAAGATAATGCGGGCCGCTACGATAATTACGACAGGAACAGTTATAAGATCTTTGCCGGTGAATATGCAGCCCAGAGCGACTATACAACCAGTCCGAAGAACCGGAACACATGGGAATGTGCTTTATCTGAAGCTGCATTCATGACCGGGCTCGAACGCAATTCGGATGTGGTTGTCATGTGTTCATATGCCCCGCTGTTTGCCCATCTCGAAGGCTGGCAGTGGACGCCTGACCTGATCTGGTTTGATAACCTGAAATCATTTGGTACCGCTAATTATTATGTTCAGAAACTGTTTTCAACAAACAAAGGAACCGATGAAATTGATATAAGCCAGGACGGAAAGCTGCTGGAGGGTGATGATGGGTTGTTTGGAACGGCTGCTATTGATAAAAACAAAAAGGAAATCATACTAAAACTGGTGAACACATCCGGTAAGGAAGTCAGCCGGGTTATCTCTCTGCTGACAAAACAAAAACTCCTTGAAGGGGTTGAAACTACGGTGCTTCAGAATGACAATCCTGAAGCCGTAAACGACATTGAAAATGCAAAAGTGATTTACCCCGTTGAAGGAAAATTAAGCCTGAAAGGAAAGAAACTTTCAGTCATCCTGAAGCCGTATTCGTTTTCCGTAATACGGGTAAAGATTAAATGAGAGGTTTCTCGCTTCGCTCGAAATGACAACTTGAAACGGTTGGAGTGGTGGAACAGGGTGCGGCGGAGCCGCACCCTGTTCCACCACTGTTTAAGTACTTACCTGTCATTCCGACTGAAAGGAGGAATCTCACATTTTTCTGGAAATTTTTTCTCAATAAATATTAAAAGTAAAAAATACTTTTTATATTTACTATGTCATGCTCATGGTGACACCAGGACAACTGTGATCTGATGGGAAAAGTAAATAATATATACAGCATTCATGCAAAGCACTATGTTGCTGTGGATTGTATCATTTTCGGGTATGAAGATGAGGTACTGAAAGTACTGCTTTACCCGAGAGGGTTTGAACCTGCTGCCGGAAAGTGGTCTTTGCTTGGAGGATTTGTTGAAACCGAAGAAACTCTTGGCGATGCAGCACGCCGTATCCTGTTGAACACTACAGGACTTCAGCATATTTACCAGGAACAGGTACACGCTTTTTCAAAGCTCGACCGTGACCCTGCCGGAAGAGTAATCAGTGTGGCCTATTATGCGCTCATCCGCATTAATCAACAGGACAGGGATCTGCTGAAAGAACATGGCGCCAGATGGTGGCCGGTGGCAAAACTTCCGAAGCTTATATTCGATCATAAAGATATGGTGGAAGATTCGCTTGTGGCGCTACAGAAAAAAGCGGGCAATGAACTGATCGGGCCTGAATTGCTCGGTGATAAATTCACCCTCACCCAGCTTAAAAAATTGTATGAGGCTATTTTTCTAAGGCCGCTGGATGCCGGAAATTTCAGGAAAAAGGTGCTTTCACTGGGTGTTTTGCAGAGTACCGGAATTAAGGATAAGGCCGATTCGAAAAAAGGGGCATTCCTTTACCAGTATGTGCCCGGAAATACGGGGGAACCGAACCTGGCACCGATTATAAAAACCAACGGACAATTTAAATCTTAATTCTTATTTAAGTTTTCATAAATAACAACTATTTGGCAACACTAACACGCTTAAATCAATGAATTGGAAATCTCAGGAATTTGTCTGGCTCGACTGGACAATTATGGCAGTAGGAATTCTGGCCATAGTATGGGCCATTTGGCGTTCAATACAAAAACACAAAAGACAGCTTCAGGGAGCTGACAGCCAGGATTACCTTTTCGGAAAAGGAGAACCCTGGTATATCATCGGCGCTGCAATTTTTGCCGCCAACATAGGTTCGGAACACCTTGTAGGCCTTGCCGGTACAGGTGCCAAGGCAGGTGTGGGTATGGCTCACTGGGAAATGCAGGGCTGGATGATCCTTATCCTGGGCTGGGTTTTTGTACCGTTCTATCAGTTGATGAACAGTAAGCTGGGCAAAATCATTACCATGCCCGACTTCTTAAAGAACAGGTATACCCCCCGTACAGGCACCTGGCTGTCGATTATTACACTTATCGCTTATGTGCTGACTAAAGTAAGTGTAACTGCATTTACAGGGGGTATCTTCATGCAGAGTCTTCTCGGCTTGCCTTTCTGGTATGGCGCCATAGGATTAATTGTACTGACAGGTATTTTTACTATTGCAGGAGGTATGAAAGGGGTGATGACCTTATCGGCGATTCAGACGCCTATATTGATCCTCGGATCATTCCTTGTGCTTTTCCTTGGACTGGCCGCTCTCGGTGATGGCAGCATCACTCATGGCTGGGCTGCAATGATTGATTTTTCAAGAACGCTGAGCGTTGGGAAAGACGGTGTTGCATATGGCACAAACCATGTTTTCCACTTCAGGACCGGTGATCCGATGTATGAAAAATTCCCGGGTTTCGCCGTATTCATAGGAGCCTCGATTATTGGTTTGTGGTATTGGGCTACTGACCAGCACATTGTTCAACGTGTACTCGGCCAGCGTAAAGGCGAACCTAACGATGAAGTGATAAAACGTGCACGCAGAGGTTCAATCGCTGCCGGTTACTTCAAATTATTACCCGTGTTCATGTTCCTGATCCCCGGCATGATAGCCGCAGCATTGTCCGCACGCCCCGGCAGTGGCTTCACCCTTGAAAATCCTGACACAGCCTTTGGTTCCATGGTTAAATTTGTTTTACCCGCCGGTGTGAAAGGTATTGTTACAATCGGTTTTATATCCGCGCTCGTTGCATCGCTTGCAGCATTCTTTAATTCATGCGCCACACTTTATACGGAGGACTTTTATAAGCCTTTATTTAAAGGTAAGACAGAGGCTCGCTATGTTTTAGTAGGTCGTATTGCAACCGTTGTAGTTGTGATACTCGGTATCGCCTGGATACCCGTTATGAAAAGTCTGGGCAGCCTGTACGAGTACCTGCAGGACATTCAATCGTTGCTGGCACCTGCCATGGTGGCCGTTTTCGTATTGGGAATATTCTCCAAAAAAATTACTCCCAAGGCTGGCGAGTATGGTATGATCGTGGGCTTTATTGTTGGTATGGTACGCTTGCTTACCAACATCCTTACACATAGCGGTAAAGACATTATGACAGGCGGATTGTGGCAATCCACCCAATGGTTCTGGCATACCAACTGGCTGATCTTTGAGATATGGCTGCTTGTCTTCATTATGATATTAATGGTTGTAATTTCATTCTTTACAGCCAAACCAACCGCAAAACAGGTTGAATTTGTGACTTTCACAAGCGACTACAGGGCACTCATCAAACGGAGCTGGAATACATGGGATGTAGTTGCTTCGCTTGGTGTGGTAGCATTTTGTGTGGCATTTTATATTTATTTCTGGTAGAAAATCTCCGGGCTAGAGGTTAAGGCTAAAGAGCAGCATGGTCTCTGCGGCCTTAACTCGCGGCCCCCGGAGGATTAAAATATGGTAAAATGAAAAAATATGTAATAGGTATCGATTATGGTACCGATTCAGTAAGGACTCTGATTGTGGATGCATCCAACGGCAATGAAGTTGCCAGTGATGTTTTTTATTATCCCAGGTGGAAAGAAGGTAAATACTGCAACCCGGCTACAAACCAGTTTAGGCAGCATCCTCTTGATTATACCGAAGGACTTGAGAAAACGGTTAAGACCGCATTATCTAAATGCGCTCCGGATGTGGCTGAAAATGTGGTGGCCATTTCAGTGGATACAACGGGTTCCACACCCATCGCTGTCGATAAGCAGGGAGTACCTCTTGTGTTCAGGCCCGAATTTGCGGAAAATCCAAATGCCCTGTTTGTGCTTTGGAAAGATCATACCGCCACCCGTGAAGCCGATGAAATCAACAACCTGGCCCGTACATGGGGTGGGGTTGATTACACAAAATTTGAAGGAGGAATATACTCATCCGAATGGTTCTGGGCAAAGGTACTGCATATTCTCAGGGCAGATGAAAAGGTAAGAAAAGAGGCATTTTCCTGGGTGGAGCATTGCGACTGGATTCCCGCTATCCTTACGGGGAATACCGATCCTCTTGCACTTAAGCGCAGCCGTTGCGCAGCTGGCCATAAAGCCATGTGGCATCCCGATTTCGACGGGTTGCCTTCAGAAGAATTCCTCACCCGGCTGGATCCTATTCTGAAAGGACTGCGATCACGGTTGTTCTCCGATACTTTTACATGCGATGTGAAGGTAGGTAACCTCACTACGGAATGGGCAAAACGGCTGGGACTGAAAGAATCGGTTGTCGTGGGTGCCGGCGCTTTTGATGCCCATCTCGGTGCAATAGGCGGAGAAATAAAACCCTATTATCTCAGCAAGGTCATGGGCACATCAACCTGTGACATGCTCATTGCCCCTATGAATGAGGTGGGAGATAAACTGGTAAAGGGAATCTGCGGTCAGGTTGACGGTTCCATTATTCCTGGTATGCTGGGTCTGGAAGCGGGACAATCCGCTTTTGGTGATATTTATGCATGGTTCCGCGAATTATTGTTGTGGCCCGTGGAAGAGATCCTTTCAAATAGTAAGAATGCCGATAAACAGGTAATACAAAAACTGGTTGACGAAATGGCTGACCGGATGATCCCTGTGCTTTCAGAGAAAGCTGCTGCTTTACCTCCGGGCGAATCAGGAATCATGGCCCTTGACTGGATGAACGGACGCCGTACTCCTGACGCCGACCAGATGCTGAAAGGGGCGATTTTCGGATTGAACCTGGGTTCCGATGCTCCTGCCATTTTCCGTGCTCTTGTTGAAGCTACGGCATTTGGTGCCAAGAAAATCGTGGATCGATTTATAAATGAAGGCGTCCGCATTGATGGAATTGTTGCTCTCGGCGGTGTCGCTAAGAAGTCCCCTTTTGTGATGCAGGTTGTTGCTGACGTACTGAATATGCCCATCCTGGTTGCGCGCAGTGAACAAGCCTGTGCGTTGGGAACGGCAATGGCAGCCGCTACAGTAGCCGGCATTTATCCTAATGTGCTTGAAGCTCAGAAAGCCATGGGCAGCGGGTACGAGACAGAATATAAGCCGAATAAAGCCAATGCTGAAATTTATGCAGGGCTTTATAAAAGATACAGTGAGGCAGGCAGCTTTGTGGAACATTTTTCGAGAAATTCATGAGTACCGATCAATTCGCCGTAATCAGGAAAACGGCTTACGAAGCCAATATCAGGCTTCCTGAGCTGGGACTGGTTTTGTTTACTTTCGGAAATGTAAGCGTTGCCGACCGTAACCTTGGCGTATTCGCCATAAAGCCCAGCGGTGTCAGTTATGATCAACTGTCGCCTGAATCTATGGTTGTGGTGGATTTCGATGGTAAAATAATTGACGGAAAATTGAGGCCCTCGTCGGATACCCTTACGCATGCCGTTTTATATAAGAAATGGACCGATATTGGTTCGGTGGTTCACACCCATTCTACGTATGCTACGGCTTGGGCTCAGTCGCTACGCGACATACCGCTTTATGGCACCACCCATGCCGATCACCTGACATGTGATATCCCCTGTGCTCCGCCTATGGAGGATGATATGATCAGGGGAAATTACGAGCATGAAACAGGCAACCAGATCATCAATTGCATGACCTGGAAGCACCTGAACTATGCTGAGGTTGAAATGATCCTCGTGGGCAACCATGGTCCCTTTACCTGGGGAAAAACGGCCGACAAAGCGGTTTACAACAGTGCTGTGCTTGAGGAACTGGCTAAAATGGCCTTCCTTACCGAGAAAGTAAACCCAGAAGCCAAACGGATGAAAGATTCCCTCATCCGTAAGCATTTCGAACGCAAGCACGGCCCGGGATCGTATTACGGACAGTAGTGAGAGGAGAGAATAGGGAGTAAGGAGTAAGTAAGGAGTAAGGAGTAAGGAGTAGATACTGGATACTGGATATTGGATGCCTGCCGGCAGGCAGGCTGGATGATGGATTTGGGATTGATCAAAATTCAGGCAGAGCCTGATAGGATATATTCGACTAAGGCAGAGCCTTAGCCGAACGTCGGGGAATGCTAGGCGAAGTCTCCGACTTCGTCATACCAATATCAAGTAAGTGATTAGTGTTTAGTGATTGGATTTCAGTCCTATAAGTCCCATAGGTCCTATAGGTCCCAGCAATAAACACCGAACAAGGAACACTGATTTTTGATTTCAGAAATAGCTCTTAGGCCTTAATACCTTATTACTTAAGCGCTAACAGACTAACAGACTAACAATTAAAACAAATAAAAAATGATCGACCTGAAAAAACTAGAAATCTGGTTTGTAACCGGAAGCCAGCATTTATACGGCGAAGAAACCCTGAGGCAGGTAGCTGCTGATTCGCAGAAAATAGTGGAAGAACTTGGTAAATCAACAGACATCCCTGTAAAAGTGGTTTTCAAACCGGTTGTGAAAACACCCGACGAAATTTTCAGCACCATACAGGAAGCAAACGTTACAAAAGCGTGCATCGGACTTATTACTTGGTGCCATACCTTCTCACCGTCAAAAATGTGGATCAACGGACTGAAAATCCTTCAGAAACCCGTTCTTCACCTGCACACGCAGTTTAACCGCGATCTGCCCTGGGGTGAAATTGATATGGATTTCATGAACCTGAACCAGGCTGCACACGGAGACCGTGAACACGGCTTTATCATGGCCCGGATGAATATCCGCAGGAAAGTTGTTGCCGGTCACTGGAGCGAGGCAGATGTTCAGAGACAGATTGGTGTATGGTGCCGTGCGGCTGCTGCATGGTACGATTTCCAGACACTGAAAGTGGCCCGTTTCGGCGACAACATGCGGGAAGTGGCTGTAACCGAAGGCGACAAAGTGGAAGCACAGATCAAATTCGGTATGTCGGTTAACGGCTATGGCGTCGGCGATCTTGTAAAAATGGTGAACGAAGTGGATGATAAAGCCATTGACAGTGTTGTGAAGGAATACCAGGATTTGTACCTGGTTGCTGAAGCCGGCAAAGCAGGCGGCAAATCATATGAAAACGTTCGTTACCAGGCACGCCTTGAAATTGCTATGAAACGATTCCTTGAAGGTGGTAAATTCGGTGCATTCACAACCACATTTGAAGATCTGCATGGCTTGAAACAGCTTCCCGGCCTAGCCAGCCAGCGCCTCATGGATGCAGGCTACGGTTTCGGCGCTGAAGGCGATTGGAAACATTCGGCACTTGTACGTGCGGTAAAAGTTATGGGCATCGGACTGAAAGGCGGATGTTCCTTTATGGAAGACTACACATACCATCTCGATCCGAAAGGTTCAAAAGTACTCGGAGCCCACATGCTCGAAATATGTCCCACAATAGGCACAGGTAAAGCCAAACTCGAAGTGCATCCTCTCGGAATTGGAGGCAAGGATGACCCTGCCCGGCTTGTATTTGATGTTCCCGAAGGTCCCGCTATTTGCGCCAGCCTGGTTGACCTGGGCCACAGGTTCCGCATGATTGTGAATTCAGTGGATTGCGTAAAAGCGAATGCGGATATGCCTAAGCTTCCTGTAGCCCGCGCTATGTGGATTCCCCAGCCGGATCTCCGCATCGGTGCAACGGCATGGATACTCGCCGGCGGTGCACATCACACGGCTTTCAGCCAGGCAGTCAATGCTGAATACATTGAGGATTTCTGCGAAATGGCAGACATTGAATTCGTACATATTGATAAGCACACCACCATTCATGGCATCAAGAATGAATTGCGGTGGAATGCCGCAGCATACTAGATACTGGATACTGGATGCTGGATACTGGCACGGCCGTCATTGCGAGGAGCCAGACATCACTTTGATTATTAGCAGAATGTAAATGCGACGAAGCAATCTGCCCGGCACAGGCAGAGCGATACAAAAACAGTTGTTAATAGTAAATGCCTGCTCCTTAAAAGACAGGCATTTTATTTTATCACTTCAACATCTTCGCCAAATCCTCCGGCGGGGGGACTTCGCTTTCATACCTGGCAATAAGATTACCCTTTTTGTCGTGTAAAGCGACATATGGAAACTGGATGACATCGTAATGATAGCGGACAATAAATGAGTTGCCTTCTGTTCCTGTAATTAAACCCGGATATTTACCGAGATCATGCTTTTGCACAAAAGCCTTTAAATAAGGAACGGTAACATAGGTGATCAGTACAATTTGTGTATTGCTGAAACTATTGAACTGCTTAAGAAGCTGCCCGATGAAGGTTTCACAATGGTCACAATCGGGATCAAAATATACAATCATCACCGGTTTCCCTGCCGGAAGATCGGATAATGTATAATGCTGTCCGTTTGCCTGTGTTATATCAAAAGCAGGCAGCACCTGAGGGTTTGATTTTCGCACTACCTGCGCCTGCAACATAAAACACAGCAGTGCAAAAGGAATAACAAGCAGTTTTTTCATAAGAGGGATTGTGGGGGTAAAGGTAAAAAAAAGTCTTCGTCATCCAGCACCCAGAATCCAGTATCCAGCACCCAGAATCCAGTATCCAGTATCCACCATCCGGCATCCGGCATCCAGTATCTTCCTCAAAAACAGTCCCTTCATCTATAAAATTTCCCAATTGATATATTATTTTTGACGAGTTTGAAAACCGGTATTATTTTTGATTCGTAATATGTAAAAATTTCCGTTATGGAGAGAAAAGAATTTCTTACAAAGTTCGGAGGCATGTTGATTTTAGGAAGCCTTTCTGTTGCCGGGTTTGCTCAGGATACACCGAAGGAGAAGAAAAAATATACAGTCCTTTCAAAACGTTGCGACGGTTGTGGCCATTGTTTCAAGGCATGCCGCGACAAGGCCCTTTCAGTAGATGACCAGGGCAAAGCCAGCATTGATTCCCAAAAGTGCAAAGGATGCGGTGATTGTACCCGGTTCTGCCGACGTATGGCAATTGTAGAGGCTGAAACACCTACTCATACTTAAGCGCTTCAACTGGGTTGATCCTGGCTGCCCGCATCGACTGCTGAACCACTACGGCTATGGCAATTAAAAGGGCTATACCGGTTGAAACAGGAAATATCAAAGGATTGATATGTGTGCGGTAGGCAAATTGCTCCAGCCATTTTTGCATTATAAGGTAACAAGCCGGCCATGCAATCAACGATGAAATTGAAATCAGCAGAACAATCTCACGGGTAAGCAGCCCTAAAATCAAAGTAACTGAGGCCCCGTTCACTTTCCTGATGCCTATTTCCTTGGTTCTTTTTGCAGCGGTAAACGCACTTAATCCGAGAAGTCCCAGGCAAGCAATAAAAACAGCCAGTCCGGCAAATGTCATGAACAGGCTGCCTGCACGCATTTCCGATTTGTAAAGTGTTTCAAAGTTCTTATCAATGAAGGTATAATCAAATGCCTGTTCGGGAAGAAATTCATTCCATTTCCTTTCAATTCTTTTTATTGTGCCTTCAATATCTTCGCCATTCAGCCGAATAATCGTGTACCCGTTGGTGGCGTTGGTATTCAGACTGATCATTGTGGGCTCGATTTTCTCGTGTAGCGATTTATAATATACATCCCTGAAGATCCCTATGATTTCAAGCACATCCATTCCGCCTCTGTCGTTAGGCGTTGTCAGTCGCGCACCTACCGGATCTTTCAAGCCCAGGAATTTTACCGCCCGTTCATTGATTAATACAGCAGACACATCGGTAGCATAATCCCTTGAAAAATTCCGTCCTTTTACAACCTGCATTCCCAGGGTAGGTATAAAATCGTAATCTCCCTGGATGATTTCAAAATGATACATTTTATCCAACGAATCACCCTGTATCTGGTAGGTTGAGCCATTATAGGCATCTCCAGGGAATGTCCAGGAACGGCTTGCCTTTTCAACGCCTTTTATTTTAAGTATTTCCTGCCTGAACGATTCGGAACTCTCACCCAAATCGCCTGTATTTCTGACGATCAGCACATTATTTTTATCGAAACCGAGGTTTTTATTCCTTATGAATTTCAATTGTGAAGAAACGACAAGTGTCCCGGAAATAAGCATGATGGTAATGACAAACTGGGCAATAACAAGTGCAGAGCGGAGTTTAATGTTACCTGTTTTGTTGTTGAAGCGCGATTTCATGATCTCAACCGGCTTGAATGAGGAAAGATAGTAAGCAGGATACAGTCCCGAAAGCAATCCTATTGCTATAGTCAGCAGAATGATTGCCGGAAAAGTATACCAGTGACTCAGGTACCCGATTGACAGAGTCTTTCCGGTGAAATTATTGAAAACCGGAATAGCAAGTTCTATCAGGGTAAACGATAAAAGGACTGCGACAATCGTAATGAAAAACGATTCGGTAAGGAATTGCCTTACAAGCAAGGACTGTGTTGACCCCAATACTTTCTTAACACCCACTTCCTTGGTTCGTGATGAATAGCGTGCCGTAGACAGGTTCATGAAATTAATGCAGGCAATGAACAACAGGAACACGGCCACAATTGAGAAGAAGTAAATGTATATCCGGTCTGTGTACTGCCCGTAGCCAAGCATGTATTCTGCGTTAAAGTGAATTTCCTTCAAGGGCTCAAGAAAATACCTCGATTCATTGCCCATCGCTTTGAATTCACTGTAATTGTTGACTTTAATCGGAATCAGCATTTTTATCTGTGGCATCACATATTTATCCATCAATGCCTCAAATTTCGGCTCAAGGGCCTTGTATGAATACCCCGGCTTTAGCATAACATAGGTTTCAAGCATTTGTGAAAGCCAGAACTGACTTCGGCTCAGATCAAGGGAATTAAAAGAAGCCAGGTAATCAAACCGGAAGTGGGTATTATCCGGCATTTTCTGGGTCAATCCTGTAACCTGATAAACCTGGTTGTTATTCAGCACTAAGTTTTTGCCGACAACATCCAGTGTTCCGAAAAGCCGCATGGCCGTTTCAGGAGTGATAATCACAGAGTACGGATTTTCAAGTGCAGTTACGGGATTTCCTTTTTGAAGGGGGAAATTGAATAGTTGAAGAAAATTGGCGTCCGTATAGAAAAAATGCTTTTCATGATAAGTGACATTATTTACAGTTACCTTCTGGTCCTGTGCATAATAATATCGTGTGGCATCCTCAATTTCGGAATACTCTTCCTTGAATACTTTTGCCTGTGGAGGCGCCGTAATGGCCGCGGATATTTCCTTTCCCTCCATTTTTGCATACATGTCGATCCTGTAAATCCTGTCGGCATTGGGATGAAATTTTTCATAGCTGAGTTCATACCTTACATAGAGCAGAATGATCACGCTGCCGGCTATACCCAGTGTAAGCCCAAGCACATTCAGAATCAAAAAAGCCTTGTCGCGAATGATGTTTCTTATGGCTATCAGAAAGAAATTCCTGAACATAGAGAATAATTAAATGGTTATGGAGAGGATCATGCCAAGGATATGCCATTTTTATAACATACACATTATAAATGGCATACCTGTAAATGTTCGAACGAGTTGTGTGCAAAAATTTCACACTACTTCGCAAGAATTGCACGAATTTCGATAGCTTTGTGTATATGAAGAAGAAAGGTAAAATACTGATAATCGACGATAATGAAGAAATCCTGGTGGCGCTCAGGCTGCAATTATCCGGTTATTTTGAAAAGGTAGTCACTGAAAAAAAGCCGGATGTCATTCCGACTCTTATGAACAGGGAAAACTTTGATGTGATCATCCTGGATATGAATTTTAAAGCGGGCATCAATACCGGTAATGAAGGAATATACTGGATGAACCGGATCCTGGCTGCCGATCCTGCTGTTTCTGTTATCTTTATTACTGCCTACGCCGGCATCGAGTTGGCCGTTAAGGCCATCCAGCAGGGTGCTGTTGATTTTATCGAAAAGCCGTGGGACGACGATAAAATGCTTGCTTCTGTGCTAAAAGCCTGGGAATTGCGTAAATCAAAGCAGGAAATCACCAGTCTGAGAGAAAAACAACAACATCTCAGTGAAAAACTGAACGACCAGTACGATTCCCTGAGGGGAAATTCTCCGGCCATGGAGAAAATTTACCGGACAATTGAAAAAGTCGCCGGCACTGACGCGAACATTCTGATCCTGGGAGAAAATGGCACAGGCAAGGAAATCCTTGCCCGGGAGATTCACCGGTTATCGGCCCGGTCAAAAGAGGTTTTTATCGGTGTAGATATGGGATCCCTGGCAGAAACCTTGTTTGAAAGCGAGCTTTTCGGGCATATAAAAGGCGCTTTTACTGACGCGCGGGATGACAGGCCCGGACGGTTCGAGATTGCCACAGGAGGTACGCTTTTCCTGGATGAAATTGGCAACCTGCCATTACCTATGCAGTCGAAACTGCTGGCTGTATTGCAGAACAGGGAGGTAACCCGCATTGGTTCAAACAAACCGGTTTCGGTGGATATCCGGTTGATTTCAGCTACCAATAAAAAGCTTTTCGAATTGTCGGCGCAGGGAATGTTCAGGGAGGACCTGCTCTACCGGATCAATACGATCATGCTTGAAATTCCGCCGCTTCGTGAACGGAAAGAGGATATCCCACTCTTTGTGGATTACTTTCTTAAAAAATACACGCTCAAATACGGGAAGCCAGGCTTCAATATTGAAAAGCAAGCTATGGAAAAGCTTATCCAGTACAACTGGCCGGGAAATATAAGAGAGTTGCAGCATATGACTGAAAAGGCGGTAATACTCGGGGAGGGCGGTAAGCTGCATACCGAAGATTTCTTTTTTGGTGCGAATTCGCGCAACCGCAGTTCACTAAGTGAAATCCTGAATCTTGAAGAGCTTGAGAATGAAGCCATCCGCCGGGCTCTCGAAAAGCACAACGGAAACATAACAAGGGCAGTCGCCGAACTGGGAATTTCACGCAGGGCGCTTTATTATAAAATGGGAAAGAATGATTCTTAAAAGGTTCCTTTTACATGTTGTCTTGCTTGTGGTGATGATTGCACTGGCAGGATTGCTTGTTGTATGGTCGTTCACTCTCGAAAACCTTTTCATAGCCCGGATCACATTTATCGCTCTTTGGCTTGTGCTGATCGTGTGGCTCATTTACTACATTACCAAAACAAACCGGACTCTCAAAGTTTTTATGGATTCCCTGCGATACCTTGATTCAGTAAGAGTTCAGAAAGGGAAGGGAAGGCTTTTCGAAGAACTGGATAAGCTTTATAACGAAGTCCTTGGCATTATCCGTAAAGTGGAAACCGAAAAGGAGACGGAAAGGCAATATTTTAAAAGCATCATCGATCATACAGGCACCGGTTTGCTGATCTTCGACGAATCAGGTAAAGTGGAAACAGTGAACAGTGCGTTTCTTAAGCTTCTTGGGATTCAAAAGCCTGAACACATCAGTGCACTGACTGCAGTGTCGGCACAGATGCCTGAAATACTCAATTCATTGAAACCAGGTAAACCGAAGCTTTTGCGCGTTCAGATCAATGTACAGCCTGTCGGTCTGTGGATCCGCATGGCAGAGATCAGGATTTCAGGGAAAAAGCTGAAACTTGCCTCCATACAGAATATTCAGCCTGAGCTTGAAGACGAAGAAACAGATGCCTGGCAAAAACTCATCCGGGTTCTTACCCACGAAATCATGAACTCGGTGACCCCCGTAAATTCACTCACCAATACAATCATAAAGTTTTTTGAACGCAGCGGGAAACCGTTAAAGGTTGAAGAACTCGATGATACTGTTATTGAAAATGCGCTGGAAGCGCTTCATTCGATTGAAAAGCGCAACCGGGGACTTATTGGCTTTGTGCAATCATACAGGAGTCTGACCCGTGTCCAGAAGCCGTCGTTCACCGTTGTAAATGTGGATGAGTTATTACTCAGGGTGACAGCCCTAATAAAACATGAGCTTGAAATCCGCAGGATACACCTGGTTATTGATGTGGAAAAGAAATCATTAATGCTGAATGCCGATGAAAAACTGGTTGAACAGGTGTTGCTGAACCTGATCAACAATGCCATGTATGCCTTGCGTGAAACTATCGATCCGTCAATAAGCATCCGCGCATCCAAACAACACGATGAGATCCTGGTCGAAATCAGGGATAACGGCGAAGGGATTTCCCCTGAGGTATTGGGAAATATTTTCGTACCCTTCTTCACCACAAAGCCTGAGGGATCGGGAATAGGCCTTAGTTTGAGCCGCCAGATCATGAAAGCTCATGGCGGGGGAATAACAGTCCGTTCTGATTCTGTTGAAACTGCTTTTACGTTAAGGTTTCCTGATTACTGATTTACAATGTGGCTGTAATTACATAGTAAACCAGGGCAGCCAGAAGTGCTCCCAGGATAGGCCCGATGATCGGTACCCATGCATAGTTCAGGTCAAAACCGGCCTTGGGTTTAATGGGAAGCAGGGCATGCACGATTCTGGGCCCGAGATCACGGGCAGGATTGATTGCATAACCGGTCGGACCGCCCATGGACAAACCCAGGCCGAGCACAACAAGTGCAACGGGCAAAGCGTTGAGTGCACCGAGTCCGACATCAGGCGCTGCCATATACAATACGGCAAGGGTAAGCACAAAGGTTCCGGTTGCCTCGGTGATCATGTTGTTAAAATAACTCCGGATGGAAGGGGAAGTGCAAAAAATACTTTTAAGCACGGCAGCATCGGGAGTTGCCTTGAAATGGTTATGGTAAGCAAAATAAACAATAAGTGAACCCATCATGGCTCCCAACAACTGGGCGGTTATATAAGGTAATATCTGAGATGTTTCGAATTTTCCGACAGCTGCCAGTGCCAGTGTAATGGCAGGATTCAGATGCGCTCCGCTGTATTTGGCCGAAATCAGTACTCCTGTATAAACCCCGATAGCCCACCCAAAGGTGATGACTATCCATCCGCTGCTATTACCGTTTGTTTTATTAAGGGTCACATTGGCTACCACACCGGATCCGAAAATCAGGATAATTGCCGTTCCGATAAATTCTGCTATAAAAGGGGACATCTGAAGAAGTTTAGAAGTTTAGAAGTTTAGTCTGTTGTTATGTAAATCCGTCATTGCGAGGAGCGTAAATCATAATTGTTAAAGCAGGATGTAAACGCGACGAAGCAATCTGCCCGCACCGGAAGGGCGAAACCAAGACAGCCTTTCTGAATGGCTCTTTGCATGGTCCTGCCGGTTTTGGCAGATTGCTTCTGACCGTAGGAACCGGTCATCGCAATGACGTGCTTTTGGTTTCGCCTCACTTCCCATCCGCCCACGCCTTCGCCGCTGCAACTGCCTTATTCCAGCCATGAGTCAGTTCCTGAACATGTTTCTTATCCATTGCAGGCATGAACTTTCGTTCCGGTTTCCACTGGTGTTCAAGATCATTGATTCCATTCCAGAAACCGGTGGCCAGACCAGCGAGATAAGCCGCACCCAGTGCTGTTGTCTCCGTAATCTCAGGCCTTATAACAGTGGTGCCGATCAGATCGCTCTGGAATTGCATCAGAAAATCATTTACAGTGGCACCGCCGTCAACACGCAATTCCCTGATGGTTATGCCTGAATCGGCTTCCATAGCCTGCAATACTTCCAGGGTTTGATAGGCAATGCTTTCAATTGCCGCACGGGCTATATGACTTGTATTGCTTCCCCTTGTCAGTCCCACCAACGTACCCCTGGCATGCTGATTCCAATGCGGTGCTCCAAGTCCGGCGAATGCAGGCACAAAATAAACCCCTCCGTTATCATTTACTTTTGCAGCCAGCTTTTCGATATCCGAAGATTTTCTGATAATGCCAAGGCTGTCACGTAGCCATTGAACCACGGCGCCGGCGATAAAAATACTTCCTTCGAGTGCATATTCAACCCGGTCGCCGATTTTCCAGGCAATGGTCGTCAGCAGGTTATTTTCCGAGTCAATGGGTTTTTCGCCTGTATTCATTACCATAAAGCACCCGGTGCCATATGTGTTTTTAACCATCCCGGGGTTTACACAGAGCTGTCCGAAGAGTGCCGCCTGCTGGTCACCCGCAACACCGGCAACGGGTATGGTGGATGAAAACAACCCGCTCGTGTGGCAGAAAATCTCGCTTGACGATTTCACTTCCGGCAACAATTTTTCAGGAATCCTGAAAATCTCAAGCAGTTCCTTATCCCATTGAAGCGTATGAATATTGAACAGCATGGTTCGCGATGCATTCGAAACATCCGTGGCATGAACCTTTCCCTGGCTTAGGTTCCAGATCAGCCACGTATCGATGGTGCCGAAAGCCAGTTCGCCTTTTTCAGCCATGGCCCTTGCACCTTCCACGTTATCGAGGATCCATGCAATTTTGGTAGCGGAAAAATAGGCATCAATAACCAGCCCGGTTTTCTGCCTGATGCGTTTGCCGTTGCCGCTTTCCCTTATGTGGTCGCAGAAAGCCGCAGTTCTTCTGTCCTGCCACACAATGGCATTATGCACGGGTTTGCCGGTGAGGCGGTTCCATACAACAGTAGTTTCCCGCTGATTGGTAATACCGATGGCAGCAATTTGTGAGCTGTCTATCCGGGCTCTTGTAATGGCTTCCAGTGCCACTCCGGCCTGGGTGGACCATATTTCAGCAGCATCATGTTCCACATACCCCGGTTGAGGGTAAATCTGCGTGAATTCTTTTTGTGCCACGGCAACCGGTTTGCCCTTATGGTCAAAAAGAATGGCCCTTGAGCTTGTGGTTCCCTGGTCAAGCGCCAGAACGTATTTTTGTTTATCCATAATACAAATTGTAGTCGTTATGAGATAATATAATTTGCTGCCAGTTTAGTGTATTCTTCAACCTGCGTTTTTTGCCAGTTGCCGTCAAATCCCATCTCGGAAGCCATAATGGCTGCAACAACGGGTGCTATTTCAACACTTGCCCTTGCATTCAGGAAAAGCGAACGTGTTCTCCTGGCCAGCATGTCTTCTAGCTTTTGGGGCATCTCATTCCTGCAGATCCATGTAATTTCGGCTTTTGTATAGGGAAGATCAGGATGAAGCGGCTTTGGATCTGCCTCTTCCATCTTTTTTATTTCGTGTGCATCCGATCCGTATATATGAAGCCTGTCATTGCGCGGCCATTCGCCATCGGCCCCATAAATTCTGAGAGTCCCGGTCCGGCAGGTTCCTGGCTGTAACATGCCTTTCCTTATAATGCGGTCGATTGTGTCTTCAGCCATCCGCCTGTAAATGGTCCATTTTCCTCCTTCAACGGTCACAAGCCCGGAAGAGGAGATACTTATTTTATGCCGGCGGGATAATTCGCGGGTTGCTGACGGATCGTCCGGACTGGCCACAAGGGGTCGCAGACCTGCAAAAACCGTGAGTATGTCTTTTCGTTGGGGAGGAACTTTGAAATACCGCAAAGTGGTGTTAAGGATGAAATCAATTTCTTTTTCAAGGGCTTTTGGTTCAAGGGCTGCCTCGTCCACAACGGTGTCTGTGGTTCCTACAACCACCTTATTGTACCACGGAATGGCAAAGAGGACACGCCCGTCATCGGTTTTGGGTATCATAACGGATGCATCGCCGGGAAGAAACTTTGAATCAAGCACAAGGTGAATTCCCTGGCTGGGTCGTATAGTCCTTTTCATTACCGGCTGGTCCATCCTGATGATATCATCCGTGAAAACACCGGTAGCGTTTACGACTACTTTAGCCCTGAATTCGTGTTCTTTTCCTGTGAGAGTGTCGATTGCCCTAACACCGCAGACGGAACCCTTATTATCTTTCAGCAATCCTGTAACCCTGCAATAATTCAGGCAGATACCGCCTTTATCATTCACAGAGCGCACCAGATCAATCAAAAGCCTTGTATCATCAAACTGCCCGTCATGATAAATTACGCCGCCAAGAAGCCCTTTTTCATTGAGCCCGGGCATTTTGGCGAGTGTTTTCGAACGGCCAATAAACTGTGATTTTCCAAGTGACAGCTTCCCGGCCAGCAGATCATAGAATTTAAGCCCGATCGTGTATTTAATGGCTTCCCAGGCGGAATAAACCGGTACAATAAATTGCTGGTTAAATGTAATATGAGGAGCGTTTTTTAATATCCTGCCCCTTTCACGAAGCGCTTCAAAAACAAGAACCAGGTCTCCCTGGGCCAGGTAACGGACACCGCCGTGAATGAGTTTTGTACTCCGGCTCGATGTTCCTTTTCCAAAGTCCTCCTGCTCAAGCAAGAGCGTGTCATAGTTACGATAAACCGCATCCAGGGCTATTCCTGCACCGGTAGCTCCACCACCGATCACAATGATATCCCGGTCGTGATTGTGATTACCTAAACGGTTTGTAAGTTCAGTGCGATTCAATAGGCTTTAATCGTGTTAAGCTTTTGTGTGAACCGGTTTACAACAGCCTCCTGCTGTGCCACCTTTGATCTCATGTCTTCCTGGTCGGCCTCATTTTTCGGGATGTTCCTGTCGGCTTCATCGATCTCGTTATTGGCTTTTTTTATCTTGTTTTCAGAGGATTCAATTTCATTTGATATCTTCTTCTTCCGTTTTTCGAGATCTTTCACATACGAAGCTTTTTCTTCTTTTGCCGCTCCTTCGTCCATTGAGGTAAGGAGGTTATTTTCGTTTACCAGTTCGGCAGAAACTTTTGAAAGTTCGGTGTTCTGAAGCACTATATTATCCTGCATTTCCTTTATCAGCGAACGGTTCGACTGTATAGACCGTTCCATTCTTGATTTGTCGTTTTTCAGGCTGTTAAGATCGTTGTTCAGATCCCTCAGCTTTTTCTCCTCATCCTGAAGCTGTCCTTTTACCAGGTTCATGTATTCTGATTTGGCAAACTGCTTCAGGTATTCTTTGGCCGCAATTAATTCAGCTTCATTGTTGGCTTTCTGGATATACTGATCTTTTTTCACCTCAAAACTTACCATCAGCATAACCAATGAATCCCTGCTTTCAAGCCGGCTGTATATATTCATAGGTGTAGCCGATATATCTTTAATGTTGGCACCGAAAATGGACATATCGCCATTCTCATTTACGACTTTTGATTTGGTACCGGATTGCAGTTCTTTAATCCAGCTTTTTTCAGTACGCTCATAACTAACCTCCGGTATGCTGATTGAAAAACCCGGATATTTGGCAGCGCCGTATTTCAGACTGTCCTCAGTTACCCTGATAGGTTTCTGGCTGAGTACAGGAATACAGATCATTAAAAGTGCCGTAAACGTCAGGAAAGAGTTTGGTTTCATCTCCATTTTTATTTAAAATTAGCTTTTTTTTATTAAACATTAAAATAAAAACCCTTATAGCAGTTAACACAGAGAGGATTCTTTTTCTACTTTTGAATGAATTCATTAAACCAAAAATAACCTAAACATCATGAAAAAAGCGCCTATTCTTTTTTTACTGGCTGCATTAACACTATTAATGGTGCAAAGCTGTAAAAAATGGAGTCAACAGGCTTCAGGAAGCCTTATGTATGTGACAAATGAAGGAGGTCAGAAACTGGCCTATGATACAAGTTCCGGCGTAAAGCTGGTGTTTGACAAAGGGTTTGCATTTAAGGACCTGAATAAAAACGGAAACCTTGATAAATATGAAGACTGGCGCCTGCCTGCAGATGAAAGAGCAAAGGACCTGGCTTCAAAACTCAGCGTGGAACAAATTGCAGGGTTGATGCTTTATAGTGCGCATCAGTCGATTCCTGCCGGAGCCACGAGGTTCATGGGCGGCACTTATAACGGGAAACCTTTTACTGAAAGTGGTGCCAAAGCATCTGACCTGAGCGACCAGCAAATCAAATTTCTGAAAGAAGACAATGTAAGGCATGTGTTGGTAACAAGGGTACAAAGCGCTGAAATTGCTGCCATATGGAATAACAATGTGCAGGCCCTTTGCGAAGGCATCGGTTTCGGAATACCTGCCAATAACAGTTCAGATCCACGCCACCAGGCCAGTTCCGAGGTTGAATACCTTACCGGTTCTGCAGGTCAGATATCCATGTGGCCGGGTTCGCTGGGTATGGCTGCTACATTTGATCCTGAACTGGTAAAGCAATTCGGACATATTGCATCGCAGGAATACAGGGCGCTTGGCATCGCCACAGCCCTTTCGCCCCAAATTGACCTGGCCACCGAACCCAGGTGGGGCCGGTTCAGCGGTACATTCGGCGAAAGTCCAAAATTGAATACCGATATGGCAAGGGCCTACGTTGACGGATTCCAGACCTCAGAGGGTGAAAACGTGATTGCTGACGGCTGGGGATATACAAGCGTGAATGCGATGATCAAGCATTGGCCAGGTGGAGGTCCTGAAGAAGGCGGTCGTGACGCTCACTTTTCATTCGGTAAATACGCCGTTTATCCTGGTAAAAACCTGGCAGATCACCTGATGTCATTTACCCAGGGAGCTTTTAAACTGGAAGGTCCCACTAAAATGGCTTCAGCTGTTATGCCTTATTATACAATTTCCTACGGGCTTGACACGGTAAATAAGGAAAATGTAGGTAATTCCTTCAGCGCTTATCTTATTCATGATATGCTAAGGGGACAATATGGTTATGACGGTGTTGCATGCACCGATTGGGGTGTAACCCAGGATTACAAAGCGATTGACGGCTTCGGCACCACATCCTGGGGTGTTGAAGGCCTAACTGTTGCTGAAAGGCATTACAAGGCCATAATGGCCGGAATGGACCAGTTTGGCGGCAACAACGATAAAGGTCCTGTTCTCGAAGCTTACCAGATGGGAGTAAAAGAACACGGTGAGGAATTCATGCGCAAAAGGTTTGAAGAGTCAGCTGTTCGACTGCTCAGAAATATTTTCCATACAGGTTTGTTTGAGATTCCTTACCTTGATGTTGAGACCACAAAGAAAACCGTTGGAAATGCTGATTTTATGAAGGCCGGCTATGAGGCACAGGTAAAATCAATTGTCATGGTGAAGAACAGCGGCAAGGTTCTGCCTCTCAAAAAGCAACTTACTGCCTATGTGCCTAAAAGATTTACACCGGCTTCACGTAATTTTCTCGGTATGGAAGAGCCTGCTTCGTTAAATTACCCGATCAGCATTGAAACAGTTAAGAAGTATTTCAACGTTACCGATAATCCGGCTGAAGCTGACTTTGCCCTGGTTTGCATTGCCAGTCCGAATTCTGGCAGTGGTTATGATCCTAATGATGTGAAAAAAGGCGGAAACGGGTATGTGCCTATCAGTCTCCAGTATAAACCTTACAAAGCTGTAGATGCCCGTGACGTAAGCCTTGCAGGGGGCGATCCGCTTGAAAAATTCACAAACAGAAGCTATAAAAACAAAACAGTAACCCCTTCAAATACAGGTGATTTGAATATGGTACTCGATGCCCGTAAAGCAATGAAAGACAAACCGGTTATTGTTGTAATAGATGTTTCAAAGCCAATGGTTTTCAGTGAATTCGAAAACCAGGCAAATGCCATAATCCTGGCTTTCGGGGTTCAGGACCAGGCTAAGCTGGATATCCTCACCGGAGCGTATGAGCCTTCGGGACTCCTTCCTTTCCAGATGCCGGCGGACATGAAAACAGTCGAGCTTCAGAAGGAAGATGTTCCTTTTGATATGACCTGTCATAAAGATGCAGACGGAAATGTATACGATTTCGGATTCGGCCTTAACTGGAGCGGCATGATTAAGGACGCGAGGACGGAGAAGTATGCCAGGTGAAGCGTACGTCATTGCGAGGAGCTTGAAAAAACTATGATTATAGTACAAGGTTTTCGTCGACGAAGCAATCTGCCGGAACAGGCAGGACGTTGCCAAGAGCCACATTTTTACAGGGGCTGTCTTGGTCAGGGTTTACCTGTGCAGGCAGATTGCTTCGTCACATATACATCCTGCTATAATCAATTATTTTTGATGTTCCTCGCAATGACGGGTATTACTAACAGACTAACAGACTAACAGACTTAAAACATGCGTTACCTATTTGCATTACTCGTAATCCTCGCCTTATCCTGTTCCAAAAGCCCTGAACAGAAACTTGTTCTGAATGATCAGAATTATTTTGAATTACCCGGCCTCAATGTTATGGTATTCGAGGATATCTATCCGGAAGGCCACCAGGGTGGTGTCGGTTTTATACAGCACGGGGTGAGGGTTGCCACCAACGGTGATGTCCGCCTGGAACTAACTCCCGGCCAATTCCAGCCTATACCTAAGGTTGGCCCGCGCGATATAAACCGCGACAGCAACCAGATCTCAGTCAAACTCTGGTATCCTGACACGGCTATCAACCGCAAAGGATTTAATCCCATATTCTATCCCGACCTGGTGTTGACTTATTCCATCAGGGTAAAGGCTGAGGAAGATTATTTCCGGATTTACGTCGACCTGGATAAACCAGTGCCGCAAGAGTGGCTGGGGAAAATAGGTTTCAATATTGAACTATTCCCTCCGGCCTTGTTCGGAAAAACATGGATGATGGATTCCGCATCAGGGTTTTTCCCTCCCCAGGCAAACGGCCCGGAAATCCTTGATGAAAACAATGAAAACCAGGCCACGCCAATGGCAGTCGGTAGAAAACTCACCGTGGCCCCCGAATCGGATAAACAACGTTTCTCCATTGAAAGCTCAACAGCGGATATTCAATTACTCGATGGCCGAATCAGGCATACGAACGGATGGTTTGTTGTACGGTCACCGATTCCGGCAGGAGTAACTAAAAATGCCATTGTATGGACTGTAAAGGTAAATCATTTGCCGGGCTGGAAGGCTGACCCGGTTGTTCATGTTTCACAGGTCGGTTACCATCCCAATCAGCAAAAAACAGCTGTAATTGAACTCGACAACGCTGAAAAATCAATTACGTCTGCCAGTCTTGTGAAAATCACTGAGGATGGCGAAAAGGCTGTAAAAATGGCCAAACCGTCAAAATGGGGGAAATTCCTTCGTTATCAATGCGTGTTGTTTGATTTTTCTGATGTAAAAGAATCTGGTACTTACCAGGTAAAATACGGGGATTTTAAATCGAATCCTTTTGTTATCTCCCCGACAATTTATGAGCGTCACGTCTGGCAGCCCACTCTCGAGGTTTTTCTACCGGTGCAGATGTGTCATATGAAGGTCACTGATGCATACAGGGTTTGGCATGGCGCCTGCCATCTGGACGATGCCGTGATGGCACCTGTAGATTCGGTACTGTTTGACGGGTACGCACAAGGTCCGTCCACACTTACGAAGTTTAAGCCGGGTGACAGGGTTCCGGGACTCAACAGGGGCGGCTGGCATGATGCAGGTGATGACGATTTAAGAGTGGAATCACAGGCTGGAAGCGTTCAATTGTTATCCATGGCCTGGGAAGAATTCAAACCGGAACTGGATGCCACTACAATCAACCAGGCAGCCCGTGAAGTGAAAATTCATGTTCCCGACGGGAAACCGGATATTTTGCAGCAGATTGAACATGGCGCCATCACGGTTCTTGCCGGTTATGAAAGCATGGGCCGTGTTTACCGCGGTATCATAAGTCCGTCGCTCAAACAGTATACCATGGTGGGCGATGTGTCAAACCAGACTGATAACCTCAACTACAACGGGTCGGTGAAATATAACGGTAGCTTTGAATCGCGTGCGGGAATTAAGGATGACCGGGCTGTCTATACCGAAGAAAATCCGGGTCATGAATTTGATGCGATCCAGGGTTTGGCTGCCGCCGGAAGATCTCTTAAAGGTTACGATGATAAACTGGCTGAACGTTGTGTTAAAGCAGCGATCGGATTATGGGGCCAGAAAAGGCAACTTACATCCTGGCAGCTTTCCTCACAGATCAATGCGGCAGTGGAATTGTACCTGACAACCCATTCACCTGAATTCAGGGACTTTCTGCTGGCGAATACCGATTCGATAACCAAACGGATTTCCTCGGTTGGCTGGATGGTTGTGAGAACGGTTCCGGATATCAATGATGCCGTATATACCAAAAAGATTGAGGAAGCGCTTGCAACCCTATCAAAACAAATTATCGAGCAGGGAAAGGAAACTCCTTACGGTGTTCCCTACAGGCCTCATATCTGGGGCGCAGGCTGGAATATCCAGGAATTCGGGGTGCACCAGTATTATCTTGCCAAATATTTCCCGAAGTTGTTCAGCTACGATTATATGTTCAACGCGCTGAATTTTGTTCTCGGTTGTCATCCGGGTGATAATACGGCGTCCTTTGCTTCCGGGGTAGGTTCAAAATCGGCTACAATGGCCTATGGGTATAACCGTGCGGATTATTCATATATTCCCGGCGGTGTGGTTTCGGGAACTGCGCTTATCCGTCCTGATTTTGCCGAACTGAAGGAGTTTCCCTTCCTCTGGCAGCAAACCGAGTATGTGCTGGGTGGTGGCGAAAGCAATTACCTGTTCCTTGTTCTGGCAGCGGATAAGGTATTGAAGTAAGCCTGTCTTCTTAAAACGTAAATCAGTGTTCAGTGTTCGGTGTTAAGATTTAAACATTCGCTGGTGGCGATGATCTTTTAAGATTCGTCTATATATTTCCGGCATTCGTATATTTCGTTTTTAAACCAGCTGATATCACCGGATATTTGTATTGTAGAAAAAGGTTATAGTTTTTTCTAAGTAGTTAGGGTTTTGATACAGGGGTTGGTATGGGTGTGCTGCCAGGCACACCCATTTTTTTTGATACTGGATACTGGAAGCTGGATACTGGAAGCCGGATCTCTTAGGTCTTAATACCTTATTACTTGACAGCTAACAAAACACCGAACATCGAACACCGATTTAAGATTTAAGAAGTTTATCAAACTAACAGACTATCGACACAAACCCCCTATTCATCGATTTTGTTTCCAACTGTCTGTTCCTTATAACTACCTTTATTTGATTTTATATTTAACAGCTGACAGCGTAATTAACCTATAATCCTTAAGTAATGAAAAATAGAAATCTTACCTGCCGGGTATTATTTGCTTTTGCCGTAATAACGGCATTAACAGCACAATCCTATTCGCAGGCACCGCAATTGGGAAAAGCCACAGTGAAACAGGTTGTGGCGGCTATGACACTCGAAGAAAAAGTAAACCTTGTTGTAGGCACCGGTATGCGCATGCCGGGACCTCCGCCATCCACACCTCCGGGTAACCCGAATGCAAAGCCGGGTCAGACGCCTCAGGGTCAGCAGCCGCCTGCACCGGCTCCCGGACAGGGAGTCGGCCAGACATCGGTACTGGTTGATGGTTCTGCAGGAACCACTTTCGCAATCCCCAGGCTCGGCATCAATCCTTCGGTTGTTGCCGACGGTCCCGCAGGACTGAGGATAAGTCCAACCCGCACTGACGACAACAAAACCTATTATTGTACTGCCTTCCCGGTTGGTACTTTGCTGGCTTCCACATGGAATACAACCCTTGTAAATGAAGTCGGCAAGGCCATGGGAAATGAAGTGCTCGAATACGGAGTTGACGTCATCCTGGGACCCGGAATGAACATCCAGCGCAATCCGCTGTGCGGAAGAAACTTCGAATACTATTCCGAAGATCCTTTAATTACGGGCAAAATCGCCGCTGCCATGGTCAATGGTATTCAGTCAAACGGTGTGGGGACATCTATCAAACATTTTGCAGGTAACAATGCTGAAACCAATCGCAATGCACTCAATGTTAAAGTAAGTGAAAGAGCTCTCCGTGAGATTTACCTTGAAGGTTTCAGAATAGCGGTTCAGGAAGCACAACCATGGACAGTGATGTCATCCTATAACCTGATCAACGGAACCTATACATCTGAAAACCCGGGCTTGCTTACCGATATATTAAGGAAGGACTGGGGCTTTAAGGGTTATGTAATGACCGACTGGTTCGGCGGAAAAGATGCAGTAGCCCAGATGAAAGCCGGCAATGACATTCTGATGCCCGGCACACCCAACCAGAGCAAAGCGATCCTTCAGGCTGTAAAGGACGGTAAACTTGATGAGAAAGTTATCGATCGGAATGTGGAAAGAATTCTCAATATAATTCTTGCCGGACCCCGGTTTAAAGGTTTTAAATACTCCAATAAGCCCGATTTGAAAGCTCATGCCCTGGTTACCCGCCAGGCTGCCACCGAAGGAATGGTACTTCTGAAAAATGAGGGATCGGCTTTGCCTTTGGCTTCGGACATTAAAAAGCTCGCAGTATTCGGAAATACATCCTATGATATTATATCAGGCGGAACGGGAAGCGGTGACGTTAACGAGGCATATAGTGTTTCCCTTACGGAAGGTCTGCAGAATGCAGGCTATGTGGTGAATGCAAACCTGAAAACGTTATATGAAGCCCTGCTGGCAGCAAATAAAGAAGGCAGACCCAAAAGAGAAGGAATGTCCATGTTCATGCCGGTTGAACCGGTTCCCGAATTTGAAATCAGTTCAGGCCTTGCTAACAGTATGGCAGTTACGAATGATGCAGCAGTTATCACAATCGGAAGAAATTCAGGTGAAGGCGGTGACAGGTCAAGTGGTAAAGGAGATTTCCAGTTAACGGATAACGAACAGAAGCTGATTCGCACAGTGGCAGATGCTTTTAAAGCCAAAGGAAAGAAAACGATTGTAGTGCTGAATGTGGGTGGTGTAATAGAAACCGACAGCTGGAAGCAGATTCCCGATGCCATTCTTCTTGCATGGCAGGCCGGACAGGAAACAGGTAATTCAATTGCCGATATTCTGAGCGGAAAAGATAACCCTTCCGGTAAGCTGGCTGTTACATTTCCTGCTAAGTACGAAGATGTTCCTTCTGCCGCTACATTTCCGGGCAAACCATTGCAGCCTGATAACAACACAGGCGGAGGATTCTTCCGGTCAGTTCCTGCCGAAGATACCTACACGGATGGGATTTATGTCGGATATCGCTACTATGAGAGCTTCGGTGTAAAGCCATCCTATGAATTCGGTTATGGCTTATCGTATACAACTTTCAATTATGGGCAGATTAAACTGAGTTCCGGTAAATTCAGTAAGACGCTTACCGTTTCCGTGGATATTAAAAACACAGGTAAGGTAGCCGGTAAGGAGGTGGTTGAATTATACCTCACTGCACCGAAAGGATCGTTGGATAAGCCGGCCATTGAGCTTAAAGGATTTGCCAAAACAAAGCTTTTGCAGCCCGGTGAGACACAGACTCTGACCTTTACACTGGCTGACCGAAACCTGTGTTCCTTCGATCCGGCTTCTTCCTCATGGATTGCTGATCCAGGAACCTATACAGTATCAATCGGTGCCTCTTCACGCGACATAAAATCGAAAGCCGATTTTACACTGGCTAAAAAGCTTGTGGTTAAAAAAGAAACCATTGCCCTGGTTCCCGAAGAGAAAATTAATGAAATAAGACCTAAATAACTCCCACTATGAAACTGCCGGTAATTCTGTTGGCTGCTACTGTTACAATCACAGCCTGTTTTTCATTCCGGAATCAATCCGGAAACAGTATTGATGTTAAATCGGTGCCAACAGAAGCCGGTCTGGTTTCAGGCTATACCGGTGAAGACGGTCTTGTTAAAATTTTCAAAGGAATTCCGTTTGCGGCTCCTCCGATAGGCGAACTGCGCTGGAAACCGCCGGTACCACCTGCCCATTGGGAAGGCGTACGCAAATGTGAAGTTTTTTCCGCCAGTGCCATCCAGGCAAAGCCGGCTCCTTTTGCCATGTGGAGCAAAGAATTTATGGCACCCGAAGAACCGCTGAGCGAGGACTGCCTTTACCTGAATGTATGGACACCGGCAAAAGACGCTGATGAGAAGAGACCAGTGATTGTTTACATTCATGGAGGAGCATTCACAGGTGGTTCAGGTTCAGTGCCGCTTTATGACGGGGAAGCAATCGCTAAGAAAGGAGTCGTTTTTGTTACGATCAATTACAGGCTGGGCATCCTCGGATTCCTTGCACACCCTGATCTTTCAAAGGAATCCCCTGATGGCGTTTCAGGAAATTATGGCATACTCGATCAGATTGCCGCACTTAAATGGGTAAATAAAAATATAGCAGCGTTCGGCGGTGATCCGTCGAACGTTACAATTGAAGGGCAGTCGGCCGGTGCATTCAGTGTGAATGCACTGGTTGTATCACCAAAAGCAAAGGGATTATTTCAGAAGGCTATTGCCGAAAGCGGTGGTATTTTTGGCGGCGACCGTATGCTGACTTCCGGTTTGAAAAATGGTGAGGATGCAGGAGTGAGATTGGCTGAAAAACTCAAATCCACTATTGCTGAAATGAGAAAGCTGCCGGCAGAGACCTTGCTCAAGGCAGGTGCTGCCGGACCTGTAATTGATGGTGTTGTAATTATGCCTGCCGATCAAACATTTGCTTCATCGCAGCAAAATGATGTAGCCCTTTTAACCGGGTGGAATGCGGATGAGTTTAATTTCGGCCCCCCGGCAAAAGCGGCCTCATTTAAAGCTGAAGCCCAAAGGCGTTACGGTAATTTCTCTGAAGATATGTTAAGGGTGTTCCCTGCTGAAACGGATGAACAGGCCAATCAATCGCAAAAACTCTTGTCAGTTTTATCGTTTGGCTGGCAAAATTACAGGTGGGCAACCATGCAGAGTGAAAAAGGAAAAAACAAGGCATGGTTGTATCTTTTCAGTCATGTACCTCCGGGTGAACCCAATTACGGGGCCTTTCATTCTGCTGAATTCGGGTATTGCCTCAATAACCTGAAATACTGGGATCGCCCTTTCACTGATGCGGATTACAAGCTGGCCGACATGATGTCATCCTACTGGGTGAATTTTGCAAAAACAGGGAATCCGAACGGCAAAGGCTTACCGGAATGGCCTTCGTTTAACCCGACCAATCCAAAGATTATTGAGTTTGGTGATGAGGTTAAGCCCGCTGACCTCCCGTATAAGCCGCAGCTGCAGTTTCTTGACAGATACCAGGAATCTCTGCAGTCGAAAAATTAGCACATTTTGTTTACTTTTACTGTTCAATAAATTAAATCTTTGAATTTATATGAAGAGGATAAGTATTGCTTTTTTTGCAGCTGTTCTGTTTGCGTCCGGCATGAAGGCCCAGGATCAGAAAATGACAGCGTTCATCAACGACCTGATGGGCAAAATGACGGTAGAGGAGAAAATCGGTCAGCTCAACCTGATTACCGGTAGTGATTTTACAACCGGTACTGCCACTAACTCCAATATGGCACAGAAGATAAAGAGTGGACAGGTAGGAGGATTGTTCAACGTTTTTTCGGTTTCAGCAATGAAATCAGCCCAGGACCTTGCTGTTAAAGAATCTCCGAATCATATTCCAATCCTTTTCGGGATGGATGTGATCCATGGATACAGGACAATTTTCCCGATTCCACTGGCTTTAAGCTGCACATGGGACATGCAACTGATTGAGAAATCGGCCCGCATTGCTGCTCAGGAAGCAACTGCCAACGGAATAGCATGGACTTTTTCACCCATGGTCGATATTGCAAGGGATGCCCGTTGGGGAAGAATTGCAGAAGGAAGCGGCGAAGATCCCTGGCTCGGTTCACGAATTGCAGAAGCCATGGTTAAAGGTTACCAGGGTGATGACCTTACAAAGAACAATACAATGATGGCCTGTGTAAAGCATTTCGCTTTATATGGCGCTGCTGAAGCCGGGCGCGACTATAATACCGTTGATATGAGCCGGCTCACCATGTATAACGATTATCTTCCTCCTTATAAGGCCGCTGTGGATGCAGGGGCAGGAAGTGTGATGACTTCATTCAATGTAGTGGACGGTATTCCTTCCACGGGTAATCGCTGGCTTCTCACTGAACTCCTGCGTAATGAATGGGGCTTCAACGGATTTGTGGTGACTGATTATACAGCCACAAATGAAATGATTAACCATGGAATGGGTGATCTTCAGGCTGTGTCTGCCCTGGCAGTTTCTGCCGGAACCGACATGGATATGGTGGGCGAAGGATTTCTTACAACACTTAAAAATTCGCTTGACGAAGGAAAAATAAGCTTGCAGGACATTGATGTGGCCTGCCGCAGGGTACTTGAGGCAAAATATAAGCTCGGACTTTTTGACGATCCTTACCGTTACCTGAATGAAGAAAGGGCAA
Organism: Bacteroidales bacterium; assembly: GCA_035299085.1. NCBI lineage: Bacteria > Pseudomonadati > Bacteroidota > Bacteroidia > Bacteroidales > Bacteroidales bacterium. The sequence goes on from DATGXG010000033.1 coordinate 89,758, forward strand.
AAACCGAAGTGCTGACACCGGATAACATCAGTACCGCTCGTACCATAGCTTCCAGATCAATGGTATTGCTTAAGAATGACAAGCAGGTACTTCCGCTGAAAAAATCAGGAACGATTGCAGTGATTGGTCCTCTGGGCGAAAGTAAGTTCGATATGCTGGGCACATGGGCCATGGGTGGTGATCCCAAACAGATTGTTTCGGTTGTTGAGGGTATTAAGAATGTGAGTGGAGATGCCGTGAAAGTGCTGTATGCAAAAGGTTCGGAGCTTACAGACAACGCGTTAATGCTGAAGGCAACAAATCCTTTGGGCCCACGGGGAGATCAGAATAAGGAAAAGAAACCATCCGGTAACCTGTTGAACGAAGCTTTGCAGACTGCTGCAAAAGCAGATGTAATTGTTGCCGTCCTGGGTGAAGCTTCCGCATGGTCGGGTGAAGCTTCCAGCATGTCAGAAATCGGCCTGCAGAAAACTCAGCAGGAACTGCTCAAGGCATTGCTCGGTACAGGGAAACCGGTAGTGCTTGTACTCATTAATGGCAGGCCTTTAACACTGGCATGGGAAAATGAAAATGTAAGCACTATTCTTGAAGCATGGGCGGGCGGTTCGGAAGCCGGTAATGCAATTGCAGATGTACTTTTCGGCAATTATAACCCGTCAGGCCGACTGACAACAACTTTTCCAAGGAGCGTAGGACAGATTCCCCTGTACTACAATCATAAAAATACGGGCCGGCCGATGGATGCCAATAATAAATTCACTTCAAAATATCTTGATATTCAAAATGATCCGCTTTATCCGTTTGGCTATGGATTAAGCTATTCAAAATTTGATTACAGCGATATCAAATTAAGCAGCAATGCACTCAAAGGAAACGACAAACTGACAGTTTCAGTAACAGTCACCAATACATCCAAATTGGCCGGGGAAGAAGTCGTTCAGTTGTATATCCGCGATATGGTTGGGTCTGTTTCACGACCCATGAAAGAATTGAAGGATTTCAGGAAAGTAATGCTTCAGCCGGGCGAGAAGAAAGAGGTAGTTATGGAAGTAACAACCGATGATCTGAAATTCTATAACAGCCAGTTGAAGTATGATTGGGAACCGGGTGACTTCACCGTATTTGTGGGTGGTAATTCACGCGATGTGAAATCGGCTGTATTTAATTGGGCGAAATAAAATTTACGATTAAACGATTTACGATTTACGATTAGTTGTTCCTGTTATGCTGGTAATTAAATCGTAAATCGTAAATCGAATCGTAAATCGAATCGTAAATCGAATCGTAAATCGAATCGTAAATCGTAAATCGTAAATCGTAAATCTTCTTACATCATTGCCGATCTGTCGGTAAAAATCTCTGAATGATTTTCTTTTCCTGTCCTTGCTTCAGGTAGCTGTAAGATAAATTTGGAACCTTTACCGGCTTCAGATTCCACTGTAATTTTTCCGCCAAGTAGTTCAGAGTATGCGCTTGATATGGATAATCCCAGACCCATACCGTCATAAGTCCTGTTTACCCCGTAATCTATCTGGTAGAAGCGGTCAAAAATTTTCGATCTTTCAGATTCCGGTATTCCAATTCCTGAATCAAGAACATAAAATTCTATAGTCTTGTTTTTTTCACTGACTCCTACTTCTATAAAGCCCTTGTCAGTGAATTTAATTGCGTTGTTAATCAGATTGGTCAATATTCCCAACAGTTTGAATTCGTCAGTTAGAATTATTTTATCCGGTGGCTGAATAAAATTAATCGCTCTGAATTCAAGGTTTTTGTGTGATGCAATAGTACGATATTGAAGTTCAAGGTTGATAAGCAATGCATTCAGGTTGACAGTGGATTCATAGACACTCAGTTGCCTGGTTTCAATATGAGATATACTGATAATATCATCAACTATTGACATCAGCTGTTTGCCGCTCTTATCAATAATATCGATGTATTTTTGGATCTGATCTTTGGTGAGGTCTTTCTGGGTAAGCATCCCCGAAAAACCAAGAATGGCATTCAGAGGCGTCCTGATTTCATGTGAAATATTATGAAGAAAGGCAGTTTTCAGTCTGTCGTTTTCTTCCGCCTTATCCCTGGTTTCAATCAGGTTTTTTACCAGGTACGTGTTTTCAAGGGCCAGCGAAGTAATATTCGAAAACGACCGGAACAAATCAACCTGGTGTTTTTCAAATTTTGAGCGTCTTTTGATAGTCCCGATTATAATGACTCCGGTGACTCTTTTATTCACAAATAGCGGGATGTAAACGATAGATCCCAGTTTCCTCTTTTTGACAATTACATTTTCTTCATCCGTGAAATCTTCCCTGGCCGTATCAGGAATAATTACAATCGTTTCTTCATCAATTACCCTTCGGATATGCGGATGATTTTCAAGCCTTGCCAGCCTGAATTCATCAGGGAATCCCGGAGGCAGAGGAGGATACGTGGCTCTCAGAATGAGTTCATCCTCTTTCACAAGGTAAATGGCACTGGTATCAGTGGTTACAAGTTTTGAGGCACTGTCTACAATCCTCTGCAACACTGTTTTTTTATCCACTGACTCAAGCAGGTGCAGACTGGTATTGAAAAGGATGGAAAAGTCCTTTTGTTCCTCAATGATTGAATTAGCCTGTGACAACCTGTCTTCAAGGTACCGGATCCTTTTCCGGAGTTCTGTGTCTCCGTTCTCCACAGGTCCGTTGTTATCGGAAACTGAGTCAGTCATATGTTTGGGTCAGATAGTATTGGAAAGATAATGATTTATAACCAGATTGTCAACAGAAATTGAAAAGGTATAAACGATCAGCCAACGGGATGACTCATATCACCCGCATAACTGAAATCAGGCATATAATTGCCCGTTATCTTTACACTGATCAATTTTTATAGGTAATATGAATCGTTTTTTTGTAAGTGTGTTATGTGGAGTGTTGTTCTTTTTAGTTTCATGTGAAAAGGAAGATCTGTCAAATGACAAAGCTCCTGCAGCAAGCAACGCTGCAACAATCAATACGGAGGTTTATACCCTGAGTTCAGGGGATAACAAGGGATTTTCAGTCGAATATCTCCGGATGGCCGATGCCATCAAGGTTAAAGCTGATTTTATAATCATACCTCAAACCGGTCTGACAGGTGATGTAATGTCTCCCTTTCTGTCGCATCCGAATTTTGAAAGGCGGTTTATTCTTGCAAAGGAATTTGACGATGCAAAAAGTGCTGAAGCGTATTTTGATTCCTATAATGTTTCCCCCGATGGAGAACCACTTCAACAATTCGCCCTTGATTTGAGGGCAAACCAGGTCTGGCTGGTTAAAACAAAGGATGGTCGTTTTTGCAAAATGCTGATCCTTGAAACTAAGATCAATAAAGAAACAGATTTTGTAGCCATTAAATTCAAGGCTGAAAGAATCGTATAGCAGACAGGTGTTGTTTATTTTTCTCCGGAGAAACTGATATTAATAGGATCTCCGGAGTTTTTTTTATTCTAAAGGCAACCATTGGAATGAATTATGCATCTATTTATAAAATACTCTTTATGAAAGCTGCATATCTTTTTCTGGCCGCCCTGTTTTTCATGTTCTCCTGTGAGAAAAACAACAATGACCCGGTACCTGCAAAGCCTGCCGATCTCGGACTGTCTAAAAGCACAACAGATATAATTGAAGCGGATAATGCATTCGGACTTGACCTTTTTACTAAGGTTCTTAAAAACGATGCCGAATCCGATAACATTTTTGTATCACCCACAAGTGTGGCACTGGCGCTTGCCATGACGTATAACGGATCTGCCGGCGATACCCGCGCAGCCATGGAAACGGCTTTGCATAAACAGGGTTTTACGGATGAAGAAATCAACAATGGGTACAAAAGTCTCATTGATGCCCTGAAATCGGTTGATCCGAAGGTTATTCTCGAAATTGCCAATTCAATCTGGTATAAGGAAGGATTTACTGTTTTACCTGATTTTATAAACATCAACAGGCAGTTTTATAATGCCGAAGTGGATTCACTTGATTTCAGTGATCCTTCATCTGCCGGCACAATAAATGGATGGGTAAATGTTCAGACACACGGAAAAATCAACAAAATTATTGATGGCATACCTGGTGATGCCGTTATGTACCTGATTAATGCGATTTATTTCAAGGGAATCTGGCAGTATGAATTTGATAAATCAAAAACATTCAGCGGATCATTTACGGCAAATGGAGGGAGTTCTGTTAGTGTGGATTATATGACACAATCGGGTACCTTTCAGGCTGCACAGTATTCAGGTTTCGATATGATTGAACTGCCTTATGGGAGAGGAAATTTTAGTATGGTAATTCTGTTGCCTAAGAATGATAACACCGTAGACAACCTGGCGGATTCAATCACGAATGAAAACTGGAATACCTGGATCAGTGGTCTGAAAAAAAGGAATGTCGATTTATTCTTACCGAAATTTACTTATAGCTATAGCAGGTTGTTGAATCCTGATCTCACCGGTATGGGGATGGGCGTTGCTTTTTCTGACGGAGCTGACTTTTCAGGAATTAACGGATATGGTGGCCTCAAGATTTCCAGGGTAATCCATAAATCATTTGTAGAGGTAAATGAACAGGGAACTGAAGCAGCCGCAGTGACGGCGGTTGAAATTGTTGAAGCCTCCTATCCGGGGGCTAATCTTGAATTCAATGTTAATCGCCCGTTTATGTTTGCCATTCGTGAAACAACAACCGGCGCTGTTTTATTCATGGGCAGGGTAAACAACCCGTTAACCAAAGAAAACGGCGATTAGCCGGCGAAAAACCTGACAGCGTCAGGAGGACGTGAGCGTTTGAACATCCTTAAAAAACAAAAACCTGCATCAATAATGCAGGTTTTTTTATCCGCGCAGAGATGCGATTCATCGCGTCTCCGGTTTATAGCGTCTGATTTTATATAATTACCTTATAGTCGATCCTTTCACAGCAAAGAATGTAATGTAGGCGTAATAGAGGAAGAGGCAGCTGATGGCAATAATCAGGCCTATTTCTTTCTGAATTCCGCCCATAATAATCGGCAGAATAGCAGCGCCGATGACCGAAGTAGCGATTACGCCTGATCCTACTTTTGAATGGGGACCGAGATCCTCAAGTGAAAGGTTGTAAATGCAAGGCCACATGATGGAATGGAAGAGGCCGGTAGCCAGGAATACCCACATAGCGAGCGTACTGGCGTTGGTTCCGATTACAAATGACAGGGCAAGCAGTAAAGCTCCGCCAACTGCACAGAAGCTTAATATCCTGTTTGCCTTGAAACTGCGAAGAACAAAGATTCCGATAATACGGCCAACCATAAGTCCACCCCAGTAGTACTTCAGCATGTCGATGGGGTTGATCTTATCGAGTACTCCGAGTTTTCCGGCATAATCGGCGAAGAAACTGGGAATACCGATTTCAACACCCATATAAAAGAAAATGGCTAACGATCCCAGCCACATGTGTGTGTACTTAAAGGCACTGGATTTATATTTCTTTTCGGAACCTGTAGTTGATTCACCTTCACTTTTAATTTCAGGTAATTTCAAAAAGAACATGATGACAAGGATGACGGCTGTAATGACTCCGATAGTAAGGAAAGGACCGTCAACAATGTCTTTGATGGCACTGTTTTCCAATTTGGTGCCGGGTTCAAGTTTGGGAGTCACTAACAATACTGATACAAATATCGGGGCAATTACAGTGGCCACCGAATTGAGCGCATTGGTAAGTGTAAGTCGGCTGGCGGCCGTTTCTGCGGGCCCGAGGGCGTTAACATAAGGTGCTGCTGCAACCTGGAGAATAACAACACCTATTGCAAATACCGACACAGTGGAAAGAAATCCATAATAGCCCATGGATACGCCGGGTATACAAAGGAAAAATCCGAGTGTGATAAGGGCCAGTCCCGACAGGACCCCGTTTTTGTAACCGATTTTATTCAGAAGAAAACCAACAGGGACCGAAAGGATGTAAGCACCGTAAAAAAATGTGTTGGGTAACTGCTTGGCTACATCATCAAGCCCGAAAGCATTTTTCAGGAATTCAATCGTTGAATTGTTCATGGTTGTGATGAATCCGAACAGGAAGAATAAAGAAGCCATCACAATCAGCGGAAATAGAAATTTCGAGTTGTTTTCGTTCTTAGTCATATGTTCTTGTTTGAAGTTTGTAAGTTCAATATCGGTTGAAGATAATAATTTTTGGACAGTTTGCTCCCATCATAAAACTTCATTATTCTTAAATCGGTGTTCCTTGTTGGATTATAAAAACTTCGTTATCCTTAAGTCGGTGTTCCTTGTTCGATATTTTTTCGTATAATCTATTGATAACGAACACTGAACACTGAACACTGATTTTTGAATGTCGAACAGGCCATCCTGGTAATATTTATTTTCTCACCGTAAACCGATGCACACAGCTATGCCTATATTCCTCTCCGGGATTCAGCATTATGCCCGGGAAATGAGGTTTATTAATGGCATCGGCAAAATGCTGTGTTTCGAGGCAGAATGCCTGGCGTTTCTGGTATTTTTTGCCACCCTTGCCCTTTTCATTATCCATCCAGTTCGAACTGTACAACTGTACACCCGGTTGGGTTGTAAAAATTTCCATTACACGTCCTGATCCCGGGTCATAGGCTATAGCTGCCAATCCGAGCTCTCCTGAAGGGTGATCCAGTACCCAGTTATGATCATAGCCGTTTCCATATTTAAGCTGATCATAATCTGCGTTAATATCCCTGCCTATCTTCTTTGCCACGGTAAAATCCATGGGTGTGCCTGTCACACTGAGAATTTCCCCAGTAGGAACGTTTGTATCATCAGTAGGCGTAAAGAATTTTGCATTGATTTGCAATTCCTGCACCATGGCATCACCAGAACCTTCTCCTGCCAGGTTAAAGTAGGAGTGACTGGCGAGGTTGAAAATAGTTGTTGAATCGGTTGTAGCCCTGTAATCCAGCCTCAGTTCATCATTGTCAGTGAGTGTATAAATTACAGTTACCTTTACTTTCCCGGGATATCCTTCTTCTCCGTTCACCGAAACATACTGGAGATGTACCATGTTGGCTTTGGTTTCCATAACATCCCAAACGACTTTACTGTAACCTGTAATTCCGCCATGAAGGTGATTGGGACCGTTATTAATGGCAAGAGTGTATACCTTTTTATTCAGTGTGAATTTTCCCTTGCCGATACGGTTGGCTACGCGACCGCAGACTGCTCCCATATAGGGCCCGTTGCCACTGATGTACTCGGCTATTGTATCATATCCCTGGACGATATCCGCCATTTTACCGTTCCTGTCAGGAACATGAATACTGGCAATAATAGCGCCATAGTTCGTAACCTGGGCAATTAATCCGTTCTTGTTTTTCAACGTGACGAGCCGCGTTTCCTTGCCGTAATGAACGGTTTTAAAGTTGTTTTCGTTAAGCATGTCTTTGGTCTGTTAGTCTATTAGTCTGTAGTTTGTTAGTTGTTAAGTAATAAGGTATTAAGGCCTAAGAAATTCTTCTGAAATCAAAAATCAGTGTTCCTTGTTCGGTGTTTATTGCTGGGACCTATGGGACCTATAGGATTTATAGGACTGAAATCCAATCACTAAACACTAATCACTAATCACTTACTTGATATTGGTATGACGAAGTCGGAGACTTCGCCTAGCATTCCTCCTTCCGTCATCCAGCACCCAGTATCCAGCACCCAGTATCCAGCATCCAGCATCCAGAATCGGTCTTACACCTTACTCCTTACCCCTACTCCTTACTCCTTACTCCCTACTATATTTCCACTTTCCCCGTTCCCTGCTGCCTGATGAAAAGCTTATGGCAGGAACCTTTTCCATATACATGTTCAAGGGTGGATATATACTGATCCAGTGCATCATTAGGGACAAAAGCCTGGATGGTTCCGGCAAATCCGCCTCCATGCACACGCCACGCGCCTTTACCCTTCAGTACGATGTCGCTCAGAGCCAGGGCAAGTGAAACACCCTGTTCACGAACATTATTGACAGGATAAATATTCTGATTATACATATAGGAACTGTAGCCTGATTCGATTACCATATCCAGGAACGACTTGAAATCGTTTCTTTCAAGGGCTGCAACCTGGTCGACAACCCGCTGATTGTCCTTTTCAAAATGGATGGCTCTCAAAATGGCTCTGTCACCGACTTTTTCCCTGATACGCGGTGCAATATCGATGATTTGTTCAAGAGTGACTTCCCTGAGCACTTTTGCACCCAGCTGGGCTGCCACAGCTTTCATATCAGTGGGTAATGATGCGTATTCATCATTCAAATCGGCATGGTTTCCGCCTGTATCTGTTATCACAAGGGCAAATCCGGTAGCGATGAAGTCGAAATTCACTTTCTTCACAACCGGTTTAGAAGGATCTTTAAAATCAATTGTTATCAGTCCGCCCATTGAACAGGCTGTCTGATCCATCAGACCGCAAGGCTTTCCGAAAAAATTATTCTCGGCATACTGCCCGATAATGGCGTTCTGAATCGGATCAAGTTTTCCCTGGTTGAAGAGTTCACTGATTATGGCACCGATCAGCACTTCGAAAGAAGCCGATGAACTGAGGCCTGAACCTTTCGGAACTCCGCCGTCGATTACAGCATTGAATCCGCCGATCTGGAAGCCAAGTTCTTTTAAACGGGCACTGATACCTCTTACAAGCGAAGCAGAAGTATACTGTTCATTCTTGTCGGGTTTCAGGTTTGAAAGATCGACTTCAAATGCCGGATACCCTGCAGATTCAATACGAACCGTGTTTGTGTTATTTCGGGCTGCAACAGCCACGTTGTCGAGGTTAACAGCCCCGGCAAGTACCCTTCCGTAGTTGTGATCGGTATGGTTTCCGCCTATTTCGGTACGGCCGGGAGAGCTGAAAAATTCAGCATCTGCATTTCCGAAATCATTTACAAACTGCTTTAACAGGTTTTGATAACGCTGTGAGTTTTTTATTAATTCAGCAGGATCATTTCCGTATAATTTTTTCAACGCGTCGGTACCTGCATTGAGTTTGGAGAGAAGGGTTTCAGTATTCGCCATGTTTATCGGTTTAATGAATTGATCATCCGTAAATTTAGTAATTCAGGCTTATAACACCTACAAAAGGAATATGTTATTCTTTCGGCACTGCTCAATTAATTCATTGGGCCAGATGCTGGCCTGAACTTCGCCGATATGGGCCTTGCGGAGATAAAACATACATATCCTTGACTGGCCGATACCGCCTCCGATTGACAAAGGCAGGTCATTATTGATCAATCGTTTGTGAAACAGGAGTTCGGCTCTTTCTTTTGAATGGGTTATTTCAAGCTGTTTAAGCAGGGAATCCCTGTCGACCCGGATTCCCATGGACGAAACCTCAAAAGCCGTTTCAAGTACCGGGTTCCAGAGAATAATATCACCGTTCAGTCCGCGGTATCCGTTTAAAGTTTCCGTAGTCCAATCGTCATAATCGGGAGCACGGCCATCGTGCTGTTCACCGTTTGCAAGCATTCCGCCTATGCCGATAACAAAAATGGCACCGTACTTTTTAACGGCTTCATATTCGCGTTCCCTGGGACCCAGGTTCGGATACTGTTCAAGAAGTTCCTCTGAATGAAAGAAAGTAATTTCCTGGGGTAAGAAGGGTTTGATGTTATTATAATTCTCAAAAACAACGTATTCGGTCCTTTTGAGCACTTCATATATCTTGCGGACGATGTATTTGAGGAAATTCACATTCCTGTCCTTCTGTGAAATCACCCTTTCCCAGTCCCACTGGTCCACATATAACGAATGAATGTTGCTGAACTCTTCATCGGGCCTGATGGCATTCATATCGGTGTAAATACCGTTTCCGTAAGGAATACAATAATCGGCCAGGGCCATTCTTTTCCATTTGGCAAGTGAATTCACCACTTCGGCACTGGCGTCCCCCAGGTCTTTTATAGGAAAAGCAACCTTGCGTTCTGTACCATTCAGGTCATCATTGATTCCGGTTCCTTTCAACACAAATAACGGAGCTGTCACCCTGCGTAAATTCAACTCAGCAGAAAGCTGTTGCTGAAAAGTATCTTTAACAAGCTTAATGCCTTTTTCGGTCTGATTGAGGTCGAGATAGCTCTTATACTTCGGAGGGACAATCAATGGTTTGCTCATACAATAAAGTTTTAAAGGGTTTTTTTGATACCTGCAAAAATAAAAATTACCCCGGTTAATCTATGACAACAGGGGTACTATCTTATGTATTTTTATGATAATCGCATGTTTACATGGTGATCCATCCACCCCGTCGGGGTACCCCCACCCCGACGGGGTGGTAACGACTTCCTTTTGTTCAATAACCAGTAAATCAATCTTATAAGCTGTTTTCGGCGCCTAAAAACATGACAAAAGTAATAAAACCACCCTGTCGAGGTGGGGGTACCCCGACGGGGTGGTATATTTTTGTAATTTTGTAAAAATTCTTTGAGTACATGAAAACTGCCATTATCGGAACGGGGGGAGTAGGAGGTTATTTTGGAGGAAAAATCGCACAGGCGGGGAATGAAGTAGTGTTTATTGCAAGGGGAGAACAGCTGAAAGCCCTCAGGCAAAAGGGACTCAGGGTTAAAAGTCCCTTAGGAGATTTTGAAGTTCCTTCCGTACATGCAACCGACGATGTTATCGAGGCGGGGAACGCCGATCTCATCATCCTGGGTGTTAAAGCGTGGCAGGTGAGCGGTATTGCCGCACAGCTCAGAAATCATATCAGAAAAGAAACTATCATTTTGCCACTCCAGAACGGCATACTTGTGAATGATGAACTGGCCGCGGAACTGGGTACTTCCCATGCGGTAGGAGGACTTTGCCGCATCTTCGCCAAAATTGAATCACCCGGTGTGATTGTTCATACCGGTGTTGAACCTTCACTTATTTTCGGAGAAACAGACAATGCAATAACGGAAAGGGTGTTGAAAATTGAAAAGTTGCTTACCGGTTCCGGAATCAAAGCCAGGATTTCAGAGGATATACAGGCTGAATTGTGGAAAAAGTTCATCAACATATGTGCAAGCGGACTGCTTGCCGTAACCCGCTCCACATACGGCGAAATCAGGGAAATGAAGGAGACCCGCACCATGATGATTGACCTGTTCGAAGAGATCTGGAATCTGTCGCAAAAAGCCGGTGTTCATGTGGAGCACGAATTTGTTGCAAAAACAGTGGCATTCATTGATTCATTTGATTATACCGCCACGTCATCACTCACTCGTGATGTCTGGGAAGGCAAACCATCTGAAATAGAATACCAGAACGGAACTGTGGTTCGCCTCGGTGAGAAATACGGTGTCCCAACTCCAATTAACCGGTTTATTTATAATTGCATATTGCCGATGGAAAAAAAAGCAAGAAAATTTGCCAATTTGCCAATGTGATAATGCCAATATGCCAATATGCCAATTTATGCGCTTATTAGCACATTAGCACATTAGCACATTAGCACATTAGCCCATTAGCACATTAACTCATTATCAGATTTTCTACAATCTTTACCGCGTCCTCAATACACTTTTCACAGATGGTTTCATGCATGTTCTTTTCATGGAACTCGTGCTGGCCTTCAGGTGTTCTCAGGTCGAGGTTGAGCAGGTCAGCGCAGCGGCAGGTGCCGTGAAGCTCTTTGAAACGCCTGTCGAATTCACGGATCAGCGCATAAGATTGTTCTTTCCGTTCTTTGTTATCGGAAACCTTCCGGCAAATATGAAGTCCGATGGCCATAAAAGATCCGGTGACAGCGCCGCAGGTCTCCTGCAAACGTCCCATTCCTGCGCCAAAGCCGCATGACATCATAAAAGCCGTGCTTTTGTCGATTCCGTATTTTTCGCTGTATACGCCTATTACTGACTGGGCACAGTTGAGTCCGGAGCGGAAATTGGTGATGGCTTCTGTTTGTAAATTGTTCATGGTTTGAGGTTTGAAGTTTATTGTTTGAGGCTTTCCGTTATTGCCAACATCCAGCATCCAGCATCCAGTATCAGTTACCTGCCTTTGCTTTCTCCACTTCCTTAAATACCCTCAGAAAATTCCCTCCCCAAATCTTATCGATGTCTTTCTGTGAGTAACCGCGCCGGAGTAATTCTTCAGTGATTTTCGGAAAATCGGCGACATCTCTGCAGTCGGCAAGTCCGCCACCGCCGTCAAAATCGCTGCCAATACCCACATAGTCAGTCCCTACCAGTTTTACTACATGGTCAATATGGTTCACCGCGTCGGTAATATAAGGAAGCACGGGGGGAAATGCCCGGTCAATCGAATCATACTCGCGCCAGGCCTTGGCCCGTTCCTTATCATCTATAAATTGCCAGTTATGGAATTTTTTCCTGAGTTCCTGGTGCTTCAGGTGATTTATCGATGTGGTATCCCCCGGCACAATGTAATCGCCCAGGATACAGATTTGAATGACCCCGCCGTTTTTTGCCAGTGCTTTGATCATGTCATCCGACATATTCCTGGGGTGGTTGCATAATGCCCTCACGCTTGAATGCGACGCTATAACCGGGGCTTTTGTAATGGCAAGCACATCGTAAAATGCCTTGTCTGAAATATGCGAAACATCAATGACCATACCCAGCCTGTTCATTTCCTTCACAACCTGTACGCCAAAATCACTCAGCCCGTTATCTGTTCCTTCATCCGTTGAAGAACTGCAGATATCATTACCCGTTGTATGACACAGCGTGATGTAACGGATTCCTTTTTTAAAGAATTCCTCCACCCGCGATATGTTTTTTTCAAGCGGGAAACCGTTTTCCATGCCTAACAGGATAGCGGTTTTGTCCTGACCGGAGATGTGCGCAATATCTTTAACCGAATAGGCCATCTCAACGGTTCCTCTATTTAAAGAAACCGCTTTTTTAGTGGAATCGATCATGCGGTTGGCCATTTTGTAGGCCTCATCGTAATTTTCAGGCGTTCGCTTTTTTTGTCCCGTGAAAACACCGAAAAAGATCGCATCCACATCACCTTCACGCAATCGCGGAAAATCCACCCGGTAGTCAGGTGCCTCGTGCCTTACAGCCAGGTCGCACCCGTCAAGGAGTTGCATAGGAGTGTCGGTGTGTGTATCAATAACACAGGCTTTATGATGGACAAGCCTTGCTTTTTCGTTCTGGGCAATAACAGGGTAGGTTAAAAACAGCAAGAATACAGGCAGGAACAGAGCTTTCCGAATCCGTAAATTTTGCATGATGTAATAAATGATTGAAACAAGTCAACGAATATATAATAAATACACACAATGTTTTGAAGTAATTTTACTGAACTGAAAATTTATTGATATGCCGCGAATTATTGTATTGTCATCCAGCGTAAGGAAAGGCAGAAACAGCCATAGGGTAGCTCTTTTTTTCAGAAATTTCCTGACAGAAAGAAAAGGGATCGAAGCAGAGATTATTGACCTTGCAGAATACAGGTTCCCGCTCTTCGAAGAAAGACTGCAATACCTGGAGTCGCCGGGTACCGACATTCTTGAATTTGCTGGAAAAATCCGGAATGCCGATGGCATCCTTATCGTTACCCCTGAATATAACGGAGGATATCCGGCAGCACTAAAAAATGTAATAGACCTGCTTACCAATGAATGGAAACGAAAGCCGGTAGCCATCAGCACCGTGTCGGACGGCAGTTTTGGCGGCACCCAGGTCATCACATCGTTGCAGTTTTCCTTATGGAAAATAAAGGCATGGACAGTTCCGGCCATGTTCCCTGTTCCGAATACGGATAAAACTTTTAATGAAAAAGGCATACCTGTTGATGCTGAAAGAACGCTGAAACGCGCAGAAGTCTTTGTAAATGAGTTATTATGGTGCATTGAGGCTAAAAATTGTATGCAAAACCGGTGATTGTCCGTTTCCGGACACCCTGTATACACAGCCGTTCATTTTTGTGCAACAGTCAAAATCCACCTAAATTATCATAATTTTCAGTTAATCAGTTTCTTGTAAGGTTTGGCCCGAAATGTGTGAATATGCATTCGGGCCCAATAATTAAGCATAAACCTTTAAACAAGAAATTTGATATGAAAAAGTCTGTACTTACAAATATTCCAACAACCCTTTTTATTGTATGTATATTCTTCCTGTCGGCCTTTAAAAGTGAAACCGACAGCGGTACCATTACCGGTAAACTGGTAAGCGACAGTGTTTCAACGCCTGTTTCTTTTGCGTCCGTTGCTTTGCTGAATTCTGATTCAAGTCTGGTAACCGGTGTAATTACCGACGATCAGGGAAGATTCCAGTTTACCAATCTTCCTTATGGCAAATATCATGTTAAAGTATCCTTCGTTGGATATCAAACGGTAAGTGTCAAAGATATTGAAGTCACCCGGCAGAATAAAGTAGTCGATTTAAAAGAAGTAAAGATGGACGAATCGGTGAAATCCATTGATGCTGCAGTTGTTGTCGGCCAGCGGCTCAAGGGCGAAGAAAAAGTGGACAAGACGGTTTTTACACTTAACGATGATATCCGGAAAGCGTCCACCACGGCCATTGATGCACTGAAGCATATTCCCTCGGTATCGGTAGACTTCCAGAACAATGTTTCGCTTGAAGGACAGAGCAACATCCAGTTTTATGTTGACGGTGTGCTGAGGACAAAGGAATATGTTGCCCAGATCAAGCCGGACATGATTGATAAAATCGAATTGATTACCAACCCGGGTGTAAAATATGACGCCGATGTTTCGGGTGTTATTAATATCGTGTTGCGCAAAGAAGCACGTTATGGAATGAGCGGTTCCCTCCAGGTTCCCATTCCCAGCCCTGAAAAAATTGTGGCTGAGCCTAATGGTAACATTGAATACGGTAATCAGAATTTCAGGTTCTATATCGGAGACCAGATGCACTTTGAACGTTTCCATGGCACTGAAGAACTTACAACTGCCGTTGATGATGTGAACGGACTCCCTTACAACTTTACAAAAACAGGTAAAGGGGTTAACAGCTGGCAGAACAACTATATGAACTACGGAGTTGACTGGTTCATCAATGAGAAGTCATCACTGAATTTCCTGGGTGAATGGAGAAACTGGAAAGGCGTGGCCAATGATTACAACTACGACAGCAAGATTTTTGTGGATAACAATCCGACACAATTCCTGAAAACGAAAAAGGATGGGCTTACAAGGAGCGATAACTATTACTTCTCGTTATACTATAACAGGAAGCTGAAAAAAGAAGGCGATGAGTTCAAGGCCGAAATATATTACAATCACGAAACCGGCCGCGACCGCAATAAATACTCCGAATTATACATTGACCCGATTGATGAGATAACTCAAACAGGAAGGATTGACAGGGTTGATCTTACACAGAACCTCAGGAATAACGGCGAATTAAAACTTGACCTGTCGTTTTCACTAAAGAATCTTAGAAATGAAGTCGGAGTAAGATCGTATGCAGCCAAAATGGACAATGATTTTACCAAATCCTATACAATCGAAGAAATTTCGGATGTGAATCTTGACCAGTTCAGCTATACAGAAACCAGGCAGACTGCCTACTATAACCTTTCGGGAAAAATTAAAAAACTTTCGTGGCAGGCAGGTTTGAGGGGAGAATATACATGGCTTGATATCAATTCACAGGCTAAAACCGATTACACTGTACTTTTACCCCAGTTCAGCCTGAATCAGAGTTTGAACAAAGAGCAGAATTTGAAATTCACCTACCGCAAGCAGATATTCCGCCCCGGTATCGGCAGCCTGAATCCCTTTGAAACATGGACCGATTCACTTCACGTAAGGGTAGGGAATCCGAAACTTGATCCGGCTATTGAGAACCGCTTCGAACTGGCTTATTCAAAGAATTTCAAATCGAATTTCATATCACCTAAGGTATACCTGCGGTACACTACAAATGGCATACAGGACAATACCGTGATAACTGATGAAGGAGTTACAATGATCACACAGGACAATGTAGGCAAAAACATGGAATACGGTCTGGGCTTAAATGGTGCCTTCCAGGTTATGAAACGCTGGAGACTCAATGCCAATGTTACAGTATTCAACCAGTTATTCCGCACAGACGAAGCTGTTGCCGGTCACAGTAAGGAAGAAATGGTAAGCTGCCGCTTCAATGTAAGCAACATTGTAACCCTGCCGAAGGACTACACCCTGTTCATGTTCGCAAACTATGGAAGCAGGAGCATCAGTTATCAGCGTGAATTCACAAGGGATCTGCTTGTACTGTTCGGTGCAGAAAAGAAATTCAATGACAAATGGAAGGCAGATGTATTATACAATCCGTTCATCAACAACTTCATGTACCAGAAGGTCGAAACTAAAACCCCGGGTTATTATGAAACATGGGAAGGACACGTAAAGGTTAACCAGCTGTTCTGTTTCTCGGTTACCTACAGCTTCAACAGGGGTAATAAGATCAGCAAGATCAACAGGGCTGTTGAATACGAAAGAAATGAAGGAAAAGGCGGATTATAAGATATTTAAGAAAGGTTAGTTAGATTAGATTAATTAGGTTTAGAGGTTTATGATTCTTCAACAGGTAAGTTAGTTAGGTTGCCTCCGGAGTTGGTCACTCCGGAGGTTTTTTTGTTAGGCTATCAGGCTGTCAGCGATTTAGTAATAAGGTATTAAGGCCTAAGGTTTTCTAAAATCAAAAATCAGCATTCAGTGTTCCCAGCGTTGGTGTTAGCCTTTGAATCGTAAATCGTAAATCGTAAATCGTAAATCGTAAATCACTTTCTCTGCCTCACCATCTCAAAAAACACCACTGCCGCGGCAGCGCTAACATTTAGCGATTGAATGGTTCCCCTCATCGGTATTTTTACGAGCATATCGGCCTGCTTTAGCAGTTTAGGATCAATACCGGTATCTTCGGCGCCGAGAATCACAAGTACAGGCTGGCTGAAATCGGCATCATACAGACTTTTTTCTGCTTTTTCAGTGGAAGCAATAGCTGTGAACCCGCTGTCACGAAGGTATTTCATGGTCTCCTGCAGGTTGTTTACCCTGCAGACCGGCAGGGAATTCAACGCACCTGCCGAAGTTTTAATGGCATCGGCATTGATCTGGGCCGATCCTTTCGACGGAATGATCATTCCTTGAAAACCGGCACATTCGGCACTTCGGGCGATGCCTCCAAGATTTCTCACATCGGTTACACCATCGAGCATCACAAGGGCAGGAACAGTTCCCTGTTCAAAAAGCATGGGTACCAGTTTCTCAATATCGGTGTATTCAATTTCGGAGATCAGGGCAATAATCCCCTGGTGATTTTTGGTTGTAATCCGGTTCAGCTTTTCAAGCGGTACATATTGAACCGGGATATTCTGTTCCCGCAACGCGGGTAGAAGACCAGGTGTTATTTCATTCCTGAACCCCTGTTTCAGTAATACTTTATCAATCTGCCTTCCGGAACGGACTGCTTCCAGAACCGGGTGAATCCCGAATAGAATGGTTTCTTTGTGTTTCACTAGTTAGCTGTTAGTATGTTAGTTGATTATTCAAAGCCGTCATTGCGAGGAAGCTTCCGCCATTTTTGATTATAGTAACATGTAAATGCGACGAAGCAATCTGCCTGCATTGGAACGACCTAACCAAGACAGACATTCGAAATAAAATGAGGCTCTTTGCATTGCCCTGCCTGTTCTGGCAGATTGCTTCGTCCGCGTAGGAACCGCGAACTCGCAATGACGTACCTGTGTCTCCAGTATCCAGCATCCAGCATCCAGCATCACTCAATCAGGTAAATATTCCCCCTCCTCCACGTATCCACTGCGGCACGCCAATAGGTATCGTAACTGTCGGAGCGTTGCAGTACATAATTATCGTAAGCATAAGCAGAAGGTACATGATCAAATGTGAATGTGACAGTGGTGCTATAATTATTTTTATAATAGATCCACTTTTCCTGTGTGGGAGTTTCCTTAACCGCTTGCGGAGGTCCGTAGATAATGAAGATCATTCCTCTGTCAGTCTTCCATCCCGGTTTAAATGATGTAAAATAATAGTTGGCAAAATACACCCTGTTATAATATACCCGGATAAGTTCGCGGGCCTTTTCAATATTTCCGGCCTTTTCAAGCCAGAAATTGTCAATTGCAAGTTTCTGGTTGGTGGCTTTTTTTAACGACTCATATTCCACCGAAGTAGCAAGGTAGGCGAGGGGTTCTATCAGTTGTGTAACCTGTTGCACACGGGGATAGCTTTCACCGAAATTCATCAGGGTGAGCCCTGCTTTTATAGTAGTATCCGGCTGAAAATAATAAACACCCTGGTAATTTAGCTGGTATTGCACATTTTTACTGAGTGGCAACACCCACACACTGTCAGGCCTGTCAAAATATTCTTTTTCCTGGTTCAATGAAAAAGAGGGCTTTGGAAGTGGAATTTCCTTTCCGTAATAGCTTACAAATACCTTGTCGTACCCTTCAAAGCTGTAATCCAGTTTGATTGTCCGGTTGCCTATCACATAAGGATCATATTGAGGCAGCCGGTCTTCCGGGTTCATGATAAGAAAATTCTGTGCGCTGTAAGGTTGTGATTTATCAATGTAAAGGTAAGTCAGACTTTCCGATCGCCTTACAAGGTCCCTGGCAGTAACAGCAAGTTGGTATTGTTTTCCGGCATCAGTATTAATCGGAAGCTGCGTTTGATATCGTTTATCGGCGTTTTCCCTTAAAAAGGTCAAAGTTGTTTTTCCCGAATCCGCAATAACAGGCTGTTCTTTATTGGTAATATCAGTGAGCACATAGCTTATGCCCACCTGGCCTAAAAGTTTGTTGGGTTCAATAGTTCCTGAATACAACAATTCAGCAGGGAATATTTTAATCAGAAGAAGGGAGGTGGCAGGAGTATCATTATATATGGCAAAAGCGGGATGAAGTCGGGTATTGGTAGGATTGTACATATTTGAAAGGTTGATAACGCTCGGTTTCACCAGTGATTTGGGTGAACGGCAGCCTACCGGTATGATTAACAGGCAAAATATATAGATGACTATTCGGTTCATAATTTCCGGCTATTACACACACGTAAAAGTACTTAAATTCTTTTATTTTTAAATTGTTCCAGTTCAATCTGCAGCTGTTCCCATATTTCCATCTGTCCATTTAAATCGGATCTCAGTTTTTCATAATTTGAATAGAAATCAGGTGCTTGTACCTGTGCAGGATTGGATTCCGGATTGGCAATAATCGACTCAGTTTTTGCTATCTGTTCTTCAAAACCTGCAATTACCGATTCAACCTTAAGAATCCGGTTCTCAATCTTTCGCAATTCCCTGTCATACTCCTTCTTATCAAAGAATGACTGTCTGGCTGATCCGTCCTGGTTGCCGGAAGCTGATTCAGGCTTTCCCTTTCGTTCAAGTTCAGAAAGAGTGCTGATCCTTCTTTTTTCAAGGAATTCGTAAATGCCGCCAAGGTGTTCCCTGATTTTTTTATTCCTGAATTCAAAAACTTTCGTTACCAATCCGTCAAGGAACTCACGATCATGCGATACTGCAATCAGCGTGCCATCATATGCAAGCAATGCTTTTTTAAGTATATCTTTTGAACGCATATCGAGGTGATTGGTGGGCTCGTCAAGCACCAGCAAATTGCATGGCTCCAGTAAAAGGCGCGCCATGGCGAGTCGCGACCGTTCGCCCCCTGAAAGCACTTTCACTTTTTTATCCACATCTTCACCACGGAACAGGAATGCACCCAGGATATCGCGGATTTTGGTCCGGATATCGCCCACAGCCACTTCATCAAGGGTTTCAAGAACCGTCCTGTTGCCATCGAGCAATTCATCCTGGTTTTGGGCGAAATAACCGGGCATTACATTGTGCCCGATCTTCAGTGAACCCTGGAAAGGCAGTTCACCGGCAATAATTTTCGAAAGGGTTGTTTTTCCCTCACCGTTCCTTCCCACGAAAGCCACTTTTTCGCCACGGTGTACCGTAAGGTCAACTGAATTCAACACGTTGTGATGCCCGTAGCTCATTGAAAGTTCTTTTATATCCACTACAATATTGCCGGAGCGTGGTGAAGGAGGAAACTTAATATTAATGGATGATGTGTCTTCATCATCAATTTCAATGATTTCAAGCTTCTCAAGCATTTTGATGCGCGACTGAACCTGTACCGACTTAGTGGGCTTGTACCGGAAACGTTCTATGAAATCGCGGGTATCGTTGATGAGTTTCTGCTGGTTGTTATAAGCCGCTGTTTGTTGTTCCCGCCTTTCTTTCCTGAGTTCCACATATTTCGAATAGGGGACCCGGTAATCATATATCTGCCCGAGTGAAATTTCCACAGTCCTGTCAGTTACCCTGTCGAGAAACACCCTGTCGTGCGAAATCAGTAACACAGCCCCGTGGTAGTCATGCAGAAAGGCCTCAAGCCACTGGATTGAATCAATATCCAGGTGATTGGTAGGCTCGTCGAGAAGGACTGCGTCCGGCATTTTCAGCAGTATTTTGGCCAGCTCAATACGCATACGCCATCCGCCGCTGAATTCTCGAGTGTGGCGTTTAAAATCGAACCTGCTGAATCCAAGACCCATAAGCACCTGTTCGATTCGCTGGTTGCGGTTGTCGCCCTCGAGTAAGTGAAAACGTTCCGTTTTATCAGAAAGCTGTTCAATCAGATCGATATAATCCTGCGATTCATAATCAGTGCGCACTGTGATCTGATGATTCAGTTCCTTGATTTCGTTTTCAAGTATCAGGATTTCATCAAAAGCACTGCCTGCTTCATCAATCAGGGTTTTATCATCGGTAATTACCATTTGCTGCGGCAAATAGCCAAGCCGGATTCCCGGGGGTATGGTGACTTTGCCTTCATCCGCCTGCTGAAGTCCCATAAAGACCTTCAGCAATGTGGTTTTTCCTGCCCCGTTCCGCCCCACAAGCCCGATTTTATCATGGCTGTTCACCATGAAAGAAATCCTGTTGAACAGGAAACTGCCACCGAAAGAAACACTGAGTTGATCTACTGATATCATCTTGCTAATATGCTAATATGCTAATATGCTAATGTGCTAATGTGCTAATGTGCCAATGTGCTAATGTGCTAATGTGCTAATATGCTAATGTGCTAATGAGCTAATGAGCTAATGAGCTAATGTGCTAATATGCTAATGTGCTAATGTGCTGCTAATATGCGATTAAATTGGCACATTGGCACATTGACTCATTGGCACATTGACTCAAGGCACATTGACTCAAGGCACATTGACTCATTGGCACATTAATTTACATCCCCTGAAATAAAACATCAATATATCCACATACGAATATCCTGCGCGTGCCATTTCCATGGCGCCCTGCTGGCAGAGGCCGATGCCGTGGCCGTAACCATGACCGTTAAATGTTACCGTGCCTCCGGTTATGTTTATACCAAAGTAAGCTGATTTCAGGTTAAATTGTTGCCTGATTTCAGTCATGGGTATCTGAATGCCATTAACAGCAAGGAATTTCTGCCTGTTTTCTGCCAGTGACACGATACTTCCGGTATATCCCCTGCCTTTAAGAAAATTCTCCCAGCTTGCAAGAGGTATTGTTTTGTTCCAGTTGCGGTTTGATGACTTATCGCAGAATGGATCTTTCACCGAAGTAAGATAAGGAAGATCACTATTCCAAACGTCTCTGCTGTTTGCCGTCATGCCTCCGCAATTGCTGTGATAAGCCGTAACAACCGGCTCATCGCTTTTAGTTGTCAGAATATATTGGCTTGTCAGCCGGGTGGCATTATAAATTTCCCTGTTCATCCTGCTTTTCCCGTTGTATGCCTGGCAATGCACCCCGTCACACAGGTTGAATCCTTCCGTGGCATGACGGGTAAAATTCTTAACCGCATAGGTCCTGGCTAAAACAGCCTGGGCTTTATAGTATTCGGGTAAAGCAGCCGAACCACCTTCTGCTTCGACAGTTCCAGGAATATACTTCTCAATATCAAGTGTATTGACCAGTTGAATCGATTGTTCTGCCACACTGGCCTCAAGTTCATTGTCCGATTCTTTGGCCGGCAGTGCAGGCACAACAGCTTTTACCTGGAAGATGCATGATGCGGAAACCGGCTCAAACAGGATTTTGGTGAATGAGCCGTAAGTTCCCTGCGTATCACTAAGTGATAATTTCTGCGATTCTTTTTCTATATGGAAAATATTCCCTTTGTGAACCCGTGCTATTTTGTTGCCATCGGCCAACACATCGTATTCCCCATCAACAGCGGAAAACACAAATGACTGCACACCCAATCCGTAATAAAGGCCGATCTTAATATCTGCTGCTGAAAGAATAAGGCTGCTGACATGAATTAAAACAACAAGGCTGAATATTTTAATCAAATCTCCTGTATCTGTTTAGGTGGTTACAATCTGGTATATTCGTTCTGCTACGCGGTCGGCCACACCCGGTTCCCCTAGGATCTTACGGAGGCGGGCGTAATGGTCAAGCATTTCTTTACGGTAAGCACCGTCAAATAATAGTCTGTCGAGTTCTTTTTTGATATCCTGTGAAAGATTATCCTGCAGAAGTTCTTTAACGGCCTCTTTATCCAGTATCAGGTTAACCAGTGAGAAAAATTTGACCTTAACAAGGAAACTGCCAATAAAGAAAGTAACCGGGTTGGTCTTGTAAATTACAACCTCCGGTATGTTGAGCAATGCCGTTTCAAGTGTGGCAGTTCCGGATGTTACCACCGCGGCAACCGAATTCTTCAATAGCGTGTAGGTTTGATTATACACGATGCTCACCTGGTGACCTGCAGTAAACTGGCTGTAATACTCTGGTGTAATAGAAGGTGCGCCCGCAATTACAAACTGGTGACCGGGATATTGGGGGATAACAGAAAGCATTTCAGGAAGAAGATCACTGATTTCCTGTTTCCGGCTACCGGCCAGCATTGCAATAACCGGTTTTTCATTCAGTTTATTCCTTTCCCTGAAATCATCAGATGCGTTGTATGAATTTTCAAATCCGGCCACGCTGTCAAGCACGGGATTGCCGTAGTATTCCGATTCAACCTGGTGTTCCCTGTAAAAATCAACTTCGAAAGGCAGAATGACAAACATCCGGTTGACATATTCTTTAACCTTTTTCACACGCCATTTTGCCCAGGCCCATAGTTTGGGAGATATATAGTAAATGACCCGGATATGGTGTTCAGCTGCAAATTTTGCCATGGGCAGGTTAAAGCCTGAATAATCCACAAGAATCAACACATCCGGCTTGTATTTCAAAATATCCTGCCGGCATGAGTTTTTGTACCTGCGGATGGCCGGGTATTTCTTTACCACTTCAACAAGTCCCATCATAGCCATATCGCGGTAATGAATGAAAACTTCAGCACCTGCATTTTTCATCAGGTCTCCTCCGAAACAGCGGAATTCAGCACCAGGATCCGTTTTCCTGATGGCTTTGATGAGGTTTGAAGCATGTAAGTCACCTGATGCTTCTCCGGCTATGAGATAATATTTCATAGAATTGTAAAAAGAAGCTTCATTAAAAATATAAGAACGGTAAGTACAACGGTCATGGCCACCACACCCTTCGCTGCTTTCATCCAGTCAGTACCGTTGAATATAAAGAAAAGGATCAGGTTGGGCAACACACAATGGCTGATCAGCACCGGGATGATATTGCCGGCCACAAGCCTGTTCGAAAACAGCGTATGCCTTACATCCTGCACTTTTGCGAAATACAAGATGAAATAAACGATTACCGGGATAACTATTCCGGCAATTAAACCCGTTGCCAGCGTATCGAATTTTTTAAGCTTATTCATGGCTGAAATTACGGTTTGTAAGTTCTTTCAGGGCGGCATGGTGGGTAAGGTCGGTCTGAAGGGGTACTATCGAAACGTAATTATTGTTGAGTGCCCATTCATCCGTATCTGTTGCTTCAGGTTCAGTGTTATGAAACACACCCGTAAGCCAGAAATAATGCTTTCCGGCCGGATCGGTGCGCTGATCAAACTCTTCCTGCCAGTAACCACGGTTCTGCCGGCAGATTTTTATCCCCGCAACCTGGCTTACCTGTACATCCGGTATATTCACATTGAGACATACAGAGTGTGAAAGTCCGTTCTGAAGCACATCCTGAGTGATAATTCCGGCGTAATGCTGTGCCGTAGTGAAATCCGCATCATGATCAAGATTCAGCAGAGAAAACCCAATAGAAGGAATTTCATTAATACAGCCCTCGAGGGCAGCACCCATGGTGCCCGAATAGAATACACTGGCGGCTGAATTCGAACCATGATTGATGCCCGAAAGCAGAAGGTCGGGTTTTTCAGGCAAAAGGTGATTCAAAGCCATCTTAACACAATCAACCGGTGTTCCGTAACATTTATAAACGGTCAGATGTTCTTCGTCTCTTACTTTTGTGAGCCTTAACGGTACTTTTACCGTAATGGCATGTGACATACCCGACTGAGGGTCAGCGGGTGCAACTACAATAAGGGTTCCGAGGGGGCGGATGGTTTCAATCAGTGACTGCAATCCTTTTGCCTCTACACCATCATCATTGGTAATTAGAATTAACGGTAGTTTTTGACTGTCTGCCATGAAATACTGAATATGCTGCAAAGATACATTTTTATGCCTGATGTGGTAATGAAGTGAAGAAGTTATGAACCCAACAGGCCATGCATTATTCCAAATTGTTTATTTTTGTTCAATTTAATACATGTTCCATGAATATCTCTTATAGCTGGCTTAAGCAATATATCGATATCAACCTGAGTACATCCGAAGTTTCCAGGGTTCTTACAAGTATCGGCCTCGAAGTGGAAGCAGTTGAAACCGTCGAAAAGATTAAAGGCGGACTCAAAGGCTTTGTAATCGGCGAAGTGAAGACCTGTGAAAAGCACCCGGATGCTGATAAACTTTCGGTTACTACTGTGGATGTGGGTGAAGAACATCTGCTCAATATCGTGTGCGGGGCACCCAATGTGGCCGCCGGACAGAGGGTTGTAGTAGCAACAATCGGAACTACCATTTACAAAGGCGAGGAAAGTTTTCAGATTAAGAAAGCCAAAATAAGAGGTGCTGTATCAGAAGGAATGATTTGCGCTGAAGATGAGATAGGACTTGGCGACAGTCACGACGGTATTATGGTTCTTCCCGCTGATGCACCTGTGGGAAAACCAGCTGCCGGCTATTTTGGAATTGAAGCCGAAACGATGTTCGTGATCGGACTTACGCCAAACCGCATTGACAGTGCTTCACATTATGGAGTGGCAAGGGACCTGGCTGCCTATCTTAAAAAAGATATGGCCATTTCATTAATCCGGCCCGATGTATCTGCCTTTAAAGTTCAGAATAATACGTATCCCGTGAAAGTCGAGATCAGGAATGCCAAATCCTGTCCCCGTTATGCCGGTGTGAGCGTATCCAGTGTCAAAACCGGTCCTTCACCAAAATGGCTGCAGGACAGGCTGCTGTCAATAGGAATGAATCCGATTAACAATATCGTGGATGCTACCAATTTCGTTTTGCATGAACTGGGACAACCTTTGCATGCCTTTGATGCTGACGAACTGAGCGGGAAAACAATTATTGTTCAGAACCTGCCTGAAGGTACGCCTTTTGTAACCCTTGATGGCACCGAACGGAAGCTGTCTGCAGAAGATCTTATGATTTGTGATGCGGAAAAGCCCGTAGCCATCGGAGGTGTTTTTGGCGGACTGCATTCGGGCGTCACAGCTAAGACAACCAATATTTTCATTGAGAGCGCCTATTTCAACCCGGTTTCAATCCGAAGAACATCCAAACGTCACCTGTTGAATACCGATGCTTCATTCCGGTTTGAACGCGGTGTTGATCCCGAAGGAACTCTGTTTGCGCTGAAACGCTGTGCTTTACTCATTGCTGAAATTGCAGGTGGTGTGATCTCGTCTGAAATAGTGGATGTTTATCCTGAACCTTTTAAACCAGCTCAGATAAAAGTCAGTTATGCCCATATCGACCGCCTTATCGGGAAAAAAATAAATCACGAACTCATTAAATCCATACTGCTCTCGCTTGATTTCACAATTGTAAATGAAAATGCAGAAGAACTCTCCCTGATTGCGCCTCAGTACCGTGTTGATGTTACACGTGAAGCCGATGTCATTGAGGAAATCCTGCGGATTTACGGATATAACAATGTGGAAATATCAGGTCAGCTAAATACAAGCCTTTCATTCAGCAACAGGCCTGACAATGAAAAACTGGTCAATATGATTTCCGAATATTTATGCGGGGCCGGTTTTACCGAAATCATGAATAATTCACTTACCCATGCCGCGTATTATGAACCGCTGAAAACCTTTCCCGCAGAAAATTCTGTCAGGATTATGAACCCTTTAAGCAATGAACTGAATGTGATGCGTCAGACGTTGCTGTTTGGCGGACTTGAAACGATCCGTCATAATACAAACAGGCAAAGGCCGAATTTGCGGTTGTTTGAGGCAGGTAACTGCTATTTCTTCAATGCTGATAAGGGCAAGAGAAATCCCCTGGATAAATACGACGAGCATTTCCAGTTCGCATTATTTCTCACCGGCAAGAAACACGAACCAAACTGGATATCAAAAGGCGAGAGTTCGGGCTACTATGAATTAAAAGCATCGCTTGAGAATATGCTGGATAAGCTTGGTTTCTCAAAAGATCAGTTTCAGGTAAATGGCATTGAAGGTAAAGCCGATCTCTATGCCGGAGGCTTAAGCTACAGCATCCGGGGAAAACAGATTGCCGAATTGACTGTGGTTAAACAGTCGCTTGTGCGCCAGTTTGACATTAAAAATGATGTGTACTTTGGTGTGGTTTACTGGGAGGACTTAATAAAGATGAGGGGTGAGCACAAGGTTCAGTATGCTGAACTTCCCAGGTTCCCCGAAGTCAGGCGCGACCTTGCTCTCCTGGTGGATAAGTCGCTCACCTACGATAAAATAAAAGACCTTGCTTTTAAAACGGAAAGTAAAATTCTGAACCGCGTGGATCTTTTTGATGTGTATGAAGGCGAACAGGTTGGCGAAGGACGCAAGTCGTACGCTGTGAGCTTCATTTTGCAGGACAAGGAAGCCACATTGACGGATGAAAGGATTGACAGGACTATGAACAGGCTTATGGATGCTTACAGTCGCGAGCTGGGAGCAATAATCCGGAAATAAATGGAAAATATCAAACTCATCCGGGGTGATATAACCCTGCTTGAAGTTGATGCGATTGTAAATGCAGCAAACTCTTCCTTACTGGGCGGCGGGGGAGTGGATGGAGCTATCCACAGGGCGGCCGGACCGAAACTCCTTGAAGAATGTCGTTTGCTGAAAGGCTGTAATACCGGTCAGGCCAAAATAACAAAAGGATATAATCTGCCGGCCCGGTTTGTCATTCATACGGTAGGACCGGTTTGGCATGGAGGAACTCATAATGAGGCCTTTCTGCTTGAAAGTTGTTACCGGAACAGCCTGGATCTGGCGGTTGAAAAAGGTTTAAAAAGTATAGCATTTCCTAATATAAGTACCGGGGTTTACGGCTATCCAAAAAAAGACGCCGCCATCATTGCCATTGACTCGGTTCGTTCCTGGCTTTCCCGTCACACCGGCTTCCTGGTTACTTTTGTTGTTTTTGATGTCGAAAATTTTGAGATCTACAATGAAATCCTTTGCTATTAGTTTTTTGGTGTCCGCTTTATTGACCGGCGGATCTCTTGCATTTTCACAGGATGATGAATGCATGGTGCTGAAAAAGCATACAGCACCCGTGAAAGCGGTGGCCTTTAGTGAGGATGGAAAAATCGTTGCCACCGGGGGTGAAGACAAGTCGATCATGCTTTGGGATGCCGGAACAGGGAATCTTCTGTCAACCATTCATACCAATTGCAATGTAAAATCAATCGAATTCACCGAAGAAGGAAACCTGCTTGTGGCATGCGGCAATAATGTGGTGTTGATGGACCAGAAAGGAAGCACCATCCGCACATTTGCCGGATATACGACCGATGTATGGAGTTTCAGTTATAATAAACCTTCAGGCCGTATTGTTGCCGGATCGTATGCCAGTGCGATAAAAGTCTGGAATTTTGCATCTGCAAAGCTTGCACTGACCCTTACCGGTCATGAGAAAAGCTGCCTTCCGGTTTGTTTCAGTCCCGATGGAACTCTGATTGCCAGTGGATCGCTCGATCGCACAGTGAGAATCTGGGACGCTGCCACGGGAAAAGAAAGGTCAAAGCTGGAAGTACATTCCGGAAATATTTTTGCACTCGATTTTCATCCTTCGGGAAAATACCTGGTATCCTGTTCAGCCGATAAAACAATCCGGTTATGGGATATTACATCGGGTAAAGTGATCCGCACTTATATTGGCCATGAAGCCGCTGTTTTTGATGTGAAATTCAGTCCCGACGGCCTTCACCTGATCAGTTGCGATGCCGGAAATACAATAATATTATGGGAAACGGCAACCGGTAAAAAGATATATACATTCAACGGGCATTCAGGTGTGGTTAATGCAGTAAGGTTTAACAAATCGGGCATAGCCATTGCATCGACATCGGATGACAAAACAGCGCGGATCTGCAAACTCGATAAAAAGATCTTCCTGGCGGGTTCTTATTATGAAAAGGAAATAGAAGAGCGGATTGCCGCATCCGATTTGTTTGCACCCAAAGGAAGCAATGAAACAAAGCAGGATTATTCCGCCCGCCAGGCTAAAGCCAATGAATTCCTGGATGCGTTGTATGATGAGTATTACATCAAGTATATTGAAATGCTGAAACAAATTCCGGTGGAATCACCGAATTAAGAACGATGCTGGATGCTGGATAGCAAAGGTACGTCATTGCGAGCGCCGGTTCCTACGGTGCGAAGCAATCTGCCCGAACAGGCAGGGCAACGCAAAGAGTCACATTATGCTGAAGGCTGTCTTGGTCAGGCTCTTCCGGTGCGGGCAGATTGCTTCGTCGCTTATACATCCTGCTATAATCAATTATAATTTATGCTCCTCGCAGTGACGGCTTTTACTAACAGACTAACAGACTACAGACTAACAGACTACAGACTAACAGACTAACCATGAAGAAGACAAAACGGGTAGCATTGGTAGCCCACGACAACCGCAAAAGAGACCTGCTCGAGTGGGTCGACTGGAACTGGGAAATTCTGATAGAACACGATCTTATCTGCACAGGCACAACTGGCACACTCATTGAAAAGCTGTTGCTTGAGAAAACCGGACTGGCGAAAAAAGACAAGATCAGGCTAAGGAAATTGAAATCAGGACCACTTGGAGGCGACCAGCAGCTCGGGGCTTTAATAGCCGAGGGAAAGGTGGACCTGGTGATATTTCTCTGGGATCCGATGATGCCCCAGCCGCATGAAGTGGATGTAAAAGCCCTGCTAAGGATCACGGTGTTATACAATGTTCCCACAGCCTGTAACAGGGCTTCAGCCGACTATATGATCTCATCCCCGCTCATGGCTTCAGATTACAAACCCGCTGAAAATGATTTCAGTGAGTATACTAAAAGGAAATTAAGTCTGTAATGTGCTGATATGCTAATATGCTAATGTGCTAATTTGCCCGGTTATTAGCACATTAGCACATTAACTCATTAGCATATTATTTCAGTTCAGCCAACGCGTTTTTCATGCGTTTCATCGCTTCCACAAGCTTCTCGTCAGAGGTAGCGAAAGAAATTCTTATACAGGCGTCATCGCCGAATGCATCACCCGGAACGGTGGCAATGTGAGCCTGTTCGAGTAAATAAAGGCAAAGATCCGTTGAACCTTTAATTACAGAGCCATTGAAACTTTTCCCGTAATACGCATCCATTTTTGGGAACACATAAAAGGCTCCATCCGGGTCATAAACTTTCACGTTGGGCATTTCCCTCACCAGTTTAACCACAAGCTCCTTGCGGCGCTTAAATGCCTTGTTCATTTCGGCAACGCAGCCCTGATCGCCTGTAAGCGCGGCAGTTGCAGCCTTCTGTGATATGGTGGTCGCGCCGGTTGTCGTCTGTCCCTGCAATTTATCGCATGCCTTGGCAAGCCATTGCGGTCCGGCCATGTAGCCAATTCGCCAGCCGGTCATGGCATATGCTTTTGACACTCCATTGATAAGCACTGTGCGCTCCTTCATATCGGCAAACTGGGCGATAGTCTCGTGGCCTCCTATGAAATTGATGTGCTCATAAATTTCGTCTGAAATAATAAACACCTGGGGATGTTTAACCAGTACGTCGGCTAATGACCTGAGTTCGCTTTTTGAATATACCGCTCCGGAAGGATTGGAAGGCGAGCACAACAAAAGGGCCTTTGTTTTCGGGGTCAGTGCAGCCTCAAGCTGGGCTGCAGTAATTTTGAAATTATCCTTATATTTTGCTTCAATAACAACGGGCGTACCCTCGCACAGCTTAACCTGCTCGAGATAGCTAACCCAGTAGGGTGCGGGAATGATCACTTCATCCCCTTTGTTTACGAGCGACATCATGGCATTGGCCAGGGAGTGTTTGGCACCACATGAAACAATGATCTGCTGCGGAGTATAATCAAGGTTGTTTTCCTTCTTGAATTTCTCGCTTACGGCTTTAAGGAGATCAGGGTAACCGGGTACAGGGGGATAGAAGGAAAAGTTGTCGTCAATGGCTTTTTTGGCAGCATCTTTTATGTGATCAGGTGTAAAAAAATCAGGTTCACCAACACTGAGGTTAATTACATTGATTCCTTTTGCCTGAAGGTCACGACTCTTCTGGTTCATGGCAATGGTAGCAGAAGGCGACAAACTGTTCACACGATTTGAGATGCTTTCCATATTCAATAAAGTTTGAAGTTTGAAAATTGAGAATTATTCAATGATTCAGTAACCAGGTTACAAACCATTTTCCGTTTCCAAAAATAAACTATTCAGCTAAAATTCATTAATATTACTTTGTTATATTTTTCAAGAAATTATGAGCGTTCAAACCTTGCTTGAGATACTGAAATACCTGCTTCCGTCGCTGGTTGTATTTGCCACCACTTACTTCCTTGTAAAAAAGCATTTTGAGAACGAAGAACGGATCAGGCGACAGGAAGCTGTGCTGAATAACCGACAGATGATAACCCCTTTGCGGTTGCAGGCCTATGAAAGAGCCATACTTTTCCTCGAACGTATTTCGCCTGAAAACCTGATTATGAGGGTAAACCGGCAGGGCCTGAATTGCCAGCAGTTGCAATCGGAAATGCTGCAGGCTATCCGTTCAGAATACGAACACAACCTGACCCAGCAGATTTATATTTCACACGGAGGGTGGGAAATGCTAAAAATAGCAAGGGGCCGCACCATTCAGCTGATCAATACCATGACTGAAAAAGTGATGAAAACAGCACCGTCCATCGAATTAAGCAAAGCCATTCTCGAGTCGATGGTGGATATTGAAAAAACACCCACGTCCGATGCCATTGCGTTTTTGAAAAAGGAAGTGGAACAGTTGTTTTAGTAGCCCCGGACCTTTAGGCCGGGGAAATTAATATTGAAATATTCAGTACAATGTAACCACGGGCCTGAAGGCCCGGCGACTATGGTTATTGATCTTTATACCCCGGCCTGAAGGCCGGGGCTATTAAAAAGCTACAGCAATTCAATACTCCTCTTCACAAACTTGTTCAGGTCTTCGCCTTTCAGCATGTTGTTTGAGAGCAGGGCTATATCTATCAACTGTTTCACAATTTTGTTCTCCTGGCCGAATTTTTTCAGAACGCCTTGTTTCTTATCTTCAAATTCGGTGATTTTTTTATCCAGTTCGGCAATCCTGTCCTTATCGGCCTGAGCTATTTCCTCATCCTTCTTGTCCTTGTTGGCTTTATCCAGTTCAGCCTTATTGTCAGCCAGCGGTTTCAGTTTTTCACTGATCTTTTCAAGATCCTTGCGGCACTTCTTTTCCATTTCTTCCTGGATACGGAGTACGAGCGGGTGGTTTGAATTGATCACCACATTGTACTGATCGGGCATTTCGCCATAGAAACTCATAGGTCCTCCGCCAATCTGCGACATATCTTTCATACGGCGCATGAACTCCATCTGGGTGATAAGCACAGGGGAATCGTTTTCAGAAAGGCTTTCAAAGGCTACAGAGAAGTGTGATTTACCTTCAGGAAGAAGACTGTTAAACACAGGCCGCAATTCATTCTGCTGTTCGGCTGTCAGTTTCGATTCCCGCTTTTCATCCTTTTGAATGATATTCTCAATAATATCGCTGTCTACCCTTACGAAATGGGATTCCTTGAATTTCGTTTCAAGCTGGTTGATGAAATGCATATCCAGGTGGCCGTCCATCACAAGCACATCATATCCCTTGTTGCGTGCGGTTTCGATGAAGCTGAACTGGCTCTGTGTATCGGTTGTATAAAGGTAAACGAGGGTCTTATTTTTATCTTTTTGATTTTCTTTGATAAGCTTTTCGTATTCTTCAAAAGTGAAATACTTATTTTCAGTGTTCTTCAGCAGGGCAAATTTCGACGCCTGGTCATAGAATTTTTCCTCCGAGATCATGCCGTATTCAATGAAAAGCTTCAGGTCATCCCATTTCTTTTCAAACTGTTCCCTGTCGTTTTTAAAGATGTCCTGAAGGCGGTCAGCCACTTTCTTGGTGATGTGGCCTGATATTTTTTTAACATTGGAATCGCTCTGCAGGTAACTACGCGATACGTTAAGCGGGATATCCGGTGAATCAAGGACTCCATGCAGCAGGGTGAGAAATTCAGGAACAATTCCCTCAACCGAATCGGTTACAAAGACCTGGTTGCTGTAGAGCTGGATCTTATTTTTCTGAATGTCAAAATTACTCTTTATTTTGGGGAAGTAAAGAATTCCTGTCAGGTTGAACGGGTAATCGACATTAAGGTGGATATTGAAAAGTGGCTCTTCGGCCATAGGGTATAGTTCCCTGTAGAATTCCTTATAATCCTCTTCCTTAACGTCAGCCGGTTTTTTAGTCCAAAGCGGTGTCGTATTATTAATGATCTTATCTTCATCGAGTTCAACCGATTTGCCGTCTTTCCATTCGGTCTTTTTGCCGAATGCAATAGGAACGGGGAGGAATTTGCAGTACTTCCTGAGGATGCCTTCTATACGGGATTCTTCAAGAAATTCTTCGGAATCCTTGTCAATATGCAGGATAATATCGGTTCCTCTTTGCACCCGTTCGGTATCTTCAAGCTTATAGTCAGGAGTGCCATCGCATTCCCATTTCACTGCTTTTAAACCTTCCTTGTACGATTTGCTGATGACTTCAACCTGTTCGGAAACCATGAAACTGGAATAGAATCCCAGTCCAAAATGACCAATTATACTGGCAGCCTGGTTCTTGTATTTTTCAAGGAAATCTTCGGCACTTGAGAAAGCAATCTGGTTGATGTATTTATCCACTTCTTCTGCCGTCATGCCTATACCCTGGTCGGAAATCGTCAATGTTTTTGCTTTTTTATCCAGTTTAATCCGGATTGTGATATCTCCCAGTTCGCCTTTAAAATCGCCCATATTGGCAAGGGTTTTCAGTTTCTGGGTGGCATCAACTGCATTTGAAACAAGTTCTCTCAGGAAAATTTCATGGTCGGAGTACAGGAATTTCTTGATAATAGGAAAGATGTTTTCGGTGGTAACACCAATTTTACCTGTCTGCATGATTTATCGGTTTTAAAAGTTCGACATCAGTTTTTTCAAGTCTGCGATAAACAAACTTTATGCCGATGAAAATGAACTGTCAAATAGTCAGGTTGGATGCTGGCCAAGAGCACGTCATTGCGAGGAGCTTGCGAAGCTTGCGACGAAGCAATCTGCCTGCACAGGAAGGACATTACAAAGAGCACCTTTTTTCCGAAAGGCTGTCTTGGATAGGCCCTGCCTATTCAGGCAGATTGCTTCGTCTCATTTACACCCTTCTATAATCATTTACGAATCACGCTCCTCGCAATGACGGCTTCACTAACAGACTTACAGACTTACAGACTAATTCCTCACATCCACATTCTGCCTCAACTCCCAAACTCCCTTATCAAATGACAGTCCGTCAAATGAAAGATCGGGGCCGTAATACTGGTAATTGCCCTGGAAGGAGGGGGACGAGGAAGCGAGGTGATCAAAAACGATCATATTCATTCTCTTGTTCCAGGTAAGGCTCATCCTCACTTTTGCAGAATATTCAAAAATTATACGGTTAACAGTTTGTCCGTTCGTATGGAAAATGGGTTTTCCGAAAAAAGGAATATCATTCTGAAACCACAATACATCGATTATTTTCCGGCTTATGAAAATACTACGGGGATCATAGCCCAGCAACAGGTATTGGTTATCCGCCTTGCCCTGGACAATTTCATACACGAGGCATCCGGGCCAGTTACCCGCATCAAGCTGTTGGATAGCAGGTTTCGCTATTGTTTCGTTCTTATCGGTAAGCCTGAAGACATCCGTTTTGCCGGATTGATTCCTATGGATCACAAAGCCATAATACAGGTTGGTGGCATCATTCCGTACCCAATTCCAGGTAATTACCCGTACCTTTTTATCTTCTGAAGTGATCTTGCCCATGAACTTAATGGAAGTAAATGGATATTCAAAAGCATTAGGTAATTGGAATACCTGGTTCAGGATATCCGCAATTGAATCATGAACCGCTTTGTTGTGTTCATCCGAAGCGGCAGGTGAAATGTGGCTGTAGAGTTTAACAACCTGTGCCTCATAGCCAGGAAGAGTATTCTGACTAAAAGCAGCAAGTGAAATAAAAAGGAAACTGAATATCAGAAATTCTTTTATCATGTGTTTGAATTAAGAAGCGTAGTTACAAACTACGCTTAGCATTGGCAGGAGCTGCTGGGCGAAGTCTCCGACTTCGTCTTACCGTATTATAGTCTGGTTAAAAACCACGTATAGCCGGTTTATTATTTCAAACTTCTAAACCCCTAAACCGCTAAACCGCTATTTAATGATTAAGTTAATATCCTTCAGCAGTTTATCCTTATACGATTTGCCAATAGGTATGGCCTTTGCACCTTCCTGCGTTTTAACAATAACCGAGTTATCTTCAATAATATTGATGCGGCTTGTATTCACGATGAATGAGCGGTGAACCCGGGTGAACTTATTGGCTGGCAGTTTGGTTTCAACAGCCTTCATAGTGAAGTGGATGGTAAACTTCTCGTGAAAAGTATTGAATATCACGTAATTTTCGAGCGCTTCAACCCACAGGATATCTTCATATTTCAGTCTCACAAGGGCTGAATTCTTCTTGATGAAAATTTCGTTTTCCTTGGTATCCACCTTATTTTTAAAGCGGATATTGGCTTTATTGATTGCCTTAAAAAACCTGCTGTAAGAGATAGGTTTCAGAAGGTAGTCGGTAACGTCATAATTGAAAGCATCGAGGGCATATTTTTCCTTCGATGAGATGATGATGATCTGGGGAGGATTGGTGAGCGTTTCAAGAAAATCGATCCCGCTCATTTCAGGCATCTCAATATCAAGGAAGATCATATCGATATCTTCTTCGCCGTTGAATGCATTAATGGCATCGACGGCGTTCTCATAGGATGCAAGGAGCCTCAGCTGATCAGTCCGTGAAATAAACTCTTCGATTATCCGTCTGGACATCAGGTCGTCATCAATGATTATACAATTCATAAGGGGATTGTTTCGTCAAAAAATAAAGGAAATTGGTCAAATATTATCACATCAAATATATGAAAAAATCCATTCTGAAAGTCCGGAGAAAGGAAAATCAAAATTCTTTCTTATTCTTTTGGAATTGCTCCAGGAACGCCTTTTCGATGAGATGTGATTTCCTGATCGAATTCCTGAGCCAGTCAAGTTTTATTTCCTGTTTTTCTTCATCGGTAAGATGCCACGAAATGGAGTTATCCCGGTGAAGGATGCTGGTGAGGTGATGGATGCAGATGGCGGCAGTGACCGATATATTGAGGCTTTCGGTAAAACCGGTCATGGGGATCCGGATGAATTCATCAGCCATATCAAGGGCAAGCGGGGACAGACCTTTTAATTCGGTTCCGAACAGCAGGGCGAATTTTCCACGTGTTGTATCGAAGTCCCGGAGGTCGGCGCTTTTTTTATGGGGGCTTGTAGCTACAAGGCGGTAGCCTTTAGTTTTCAGGTCCCTGAGTGTATTCGCTGTATTGTCATCAAACTGGTTATAACGGTTGATTGAGAGCCATTTAGTGGAACCCATGACCACATCGGGATTAATGTGGTATTCATTTTTATTTTCAATGATATGGATGTCCTGGATACCGAAGCATTCGCAGGAGCGGAGGACTGCGCTGGCGTTGTGGGGTTGATAAATATCTTCGAGGACCACGGTCATGTACCGGGTGCGCATATTCAGAACGGTGTCAAAAAGCTGAAGGCGCCGTTCGGATACAAATTGGGACAGATGGTCAACGAGGGCCCTGGTCATCGGATGTCAAAAAAAAAGGGAGCAGTAGTGCTCCCTTTAAAGAATTTAATCAGCGTTATTTTACAACGTTTGATAAGTCAGCACCAGCTTTGAATTTAACAACTTTCTTGGCAGGAATCTTAATTTCTTTGCCGGTCTGTGGGTTTCTTCCTGTTCTTGCACTTCTCTTGGAAACCGAGAATGAGCCAAAGCCTACGAGGGCAACACGGTCACCTTTTTTCAGAGCCTGGGTAGTAGCTTTTACGAATGCATCGAGAGCTTTTTTACCGTCTGCCTTGGTTAAACCTGCATTTGCAGCAATGGCGTCGATTAATTGTGCTTTGTTCATAACAAAAAATTTTTTAGGGTTAGTAAATTTTCAAATTTCCTATACAAATATAAAGGATTTATAATGGCTTCCAAATTTCGGACCTGAAAAATATTCAACTATTTACAAAAAGTTGTTAATAACTATCTCAGTATTTAAAGAATTTTCCGGATAAAATCTCAAGTAAAGGTTTAAGTCGTATATATAAAATATCAGTAAATCAATAATATAATAAATTTGACGATAAAAGTCTCTTAAAAGGTAGATTATCAGTGAGAAAGCGACAAATTGTTGAAATTATTTTCAATGAATACGGGCCAATCAAAGATTTTTATCCATGAGATGCACAAAATGTTAAATTATTTGTAATTTTGCAGCCCCAAGGAGGAATGGCAGAGCGGTCGAATGCGGCGGTCTTGAAAACCGTTGTCCGCCTTCCGGTGGACCAGGGGTTCGAATCCCTTTTCCTCCGCCAAGTACAGATGCAACAAGATGAATTACCCCGTAAAACGCTGATTTTATGGGGTTTTTTATTTTTACGAACAGCAATGAAAAGCATTAAAAAGCATCTTATTTGTGGCTTATCCGGTGGACATTTTTAAAAAATTTTACCTCCACCGAATAGAATGTAATTCATTGTAATTCCGTTTATTGCACCTCGTGAAATGCTCCCTTGCTTGTAACTTTAAACCAGGTTATTAACTTAAAAAAGGTGGACAAAATGGTGGAGCGTGTAAGGTTCGCAATTATGTTCTACATTAAGCGAACAAAGCTTACAGTGCGGGGCGAATGCCCTGTTTATGTAAGATTAACCGTAAACGGTGAGCGAATTGAGTTTTCAATGAATGAAACGATCCCTCCGAAACTATGGGATAGCAACACACAACGAGCCCTGATATCGGAGAAAACAGGAATCGAACTCAATGAATCGATCCAGTGTGTTATCGACAAGCTCAGAAACTGTAAAAGAACTTTAGAGGACAGTCTAAAGCCTGTGACTGCCAGAAGTGTCAGGAACCTTTATTTTGACTCTGACAATACCTCAGTCTATTTATTGGACAAATTTACCGAGCATAATATAAGGTGTGAGAAATTGGTTGACATCGACATCCGTTATGGAACTTTGGAACGATACCGCACGGCCTATAAGCATGTACAAGAGTTTATTAAGTACAAATATGGTACGGCTGATGTACTATTTTCAGAAGTTAACTATCAGTTTCTCAGGGACTTCGAATTTTACCTGAAGACCGAAAGGAAATGTGCTAATAACACAACCATGAAGTACATCAGGAACTTTCATAAGATTATCAAAATCGGATTGGCCAACAATTGGATTAAAGAAGATCCATATGCTAGTTTTAAGTATAGGTTTCAGGAAGTAAATACTTTTTTTCTGGATGATGATGAGTTGGAAAGGTTAATGAAGAAGAAATTTAACATACCTCGTTTGGAACTGGTTAAGGATACCTATGTTTTCTGTTGTTTCACCGGATTGGCATTTTCCGATGTCAAAACAGTGACCCGCAACAA
Organism: Bacteroidales bacterium; assembly: GCA_035299085.1. NCBI lineage: Bacteria > Pseudomonadati > Bacteroidota > Bacteroidia > Bacteroidales > Bacteroidales bacterium. The sequence goes on from DATGXG010000033.1 coordinate 128,014, forward strand.
CCTTATGAGTATAGATGGGATTACCTGGCTATATAAGAAGAGAGTAAAAACGGATGTGGAAAGCAGGATTCCATTATCCGCCGTTCCCCTCAAACTAATAGAAAAATATAAGGAGAATCCCATCTGCATAATTAAAGGAACGTTGTTACCAGTCTTATCCAACCAGAAGATGAATGCTTACCTAAAAGAAATCGCCGATTTGTGCGATATCAAGAAGCCTCTTACCACACACTCAGCCAGGCATACATTTGCAACCACTGTAACTATAGCAAATAACATGTCCATAGAAAGTGTTTCCAAGATGCTGGGTCATACCTCAATAAAAATGACACAGCGTTATAGCCGGATTGTAGATAAGCTTTTAAAAGAGGATATGCAAAAACTCGCCGGAAAATATGATTACTAATTGATCTTTCAACCTTAAATCTTAAACCAATGATTACCATTTTTATGACCAAAAAAGACTCACATGACGTTCTGGAAATCAAGGACATTCATCCTCTAGCAACTGAACGAGATCAATGGTATGGCACGAACCATCAGACTTTCTTTTTTAGAAGGGAAGATAAAAATTTAGGCTACTGTGACCAAAAAAAAGTAAAGTCTTTCAAAACCGACCTTAAGTCTGAGGCTTTATTGTGTGCCAGCAATTTCAAAAGGACTTATCGATATACTATCATTGTTAAAAGGCATAAAGGTTATGAGCAAGACTTGAAGCAAAAGAAAGGATTGTAAAGGAATTCAATAAACGGGGATGATGCATCGCCAATACCATGCTAGGAGTATACTCCTACATGATGATGGGTCGCGCGTTCGAATCGCGCCGGAATCACTTTACCCCTCGATCAGGAGGGGTTTTTTTATTGTCATATCCGATCATCTTCAATCACGGTAAGGCTTTCCTGCGATTTGCCTCAACTTCTCAAAAGATCATTTGTTGCCATTTCATTACATTTTTTTGATACCTGTATGTTACCGCCCTAAAACGGTAACACAAAAACCATCAAATCCACGCCCTGATATGAGTTAACAGTTATTTAAAATCACAAAAAACACAAACATTTATGAAAACAGTTTTTTATTCATTGGTATTCAATCGAAAGAATGAAAAGTTAAAGAACACAGACGTATCTTTAATTCAGATTTGCGTTTATTTTGATGGTAAGCGCCGATATATCTCAACTGGCATTCGTGTTGAAAAACAATATTGGAGTGAATCTCGGAAAGAAGTTGTCAAACATCCAAAGGCCCTGGAATATAATAAGGTACTACGTCAAAAGCTCTTGGCACTTCAGGATTACGAAATAGAACTGACAAGCATAGGTCAGGCCTTTAATCTGGATTCTCTCGACAGTTTTCTCGAAGGTAAAGACTTTAAAAGTTTCATTGACTATATGGAACAGGAAATTACAGCCCGCCAGGGTATTTCAGAAAGAACTCGGTCACATCATTTCGTTACTCTGAGAAGGCTAAAAGAATTTGGTAAGATCAAACTCTTTCGAGATCTTACCTATGAGAATATTTTGGAATGGGATCGTTCCATGCATCGAAGCGTTTCTATTAAAAAGCAAGGTACAATATATAACCAGCATATAATTTTAAAAATCTATATCAATTCAGCCATTGCCTCTAAAAGATTCGATCCTAAGGATCATCCTTATCTGAATTTTAAAGCTAAAAAAGGCAATAACACTTATGACCGCAAATATCTTACTGAAGAAGAATTACAGAGAATGGAAGAATGCCAATTTGAAGGTACTGCTGATATGGTTCGTGACTTGTTTCTATTTTGCTGTCTTGCTGGACTAGCATATTGCGATGCCTTCCAGCTCTGTGAGGATGATTTCAAATATGAAGAAGGCCATTATTTTATTGACAAGGATAGGAATAAGACAGGAGTTTAGTCGTTCGTCATGGTTTTTGCTAAAGCCGGAGCTATAATTGAAAAGTGGAAAGGATATAAAAAAGGGCGGTTACTTCCATATTTGTCCAACCAAAAAATGAATCAATGGCTGAAAGTAATAGCAGTAAAAGCTAATATCAATACTGGCAGGTCCTTGACCACACATGCCGCCCGTCATACGTTTGCAACCACAGTTGCTCTCTCAAATGGTGCGAGCATGGAATTAGTTCAGTCTATGCTAGGCCATAAGGATATCAGGACAACAGCTATATATGGTAAGATTGTAAAAAAAAGACAGATGAGCGAAATGATTAAGCTGAAAGAAGCCGTAGAGCCTTCGATGGAACCTAAATAAAGAAAAACGGCGCTAATTTTAGCGCCGTTACCGAACAACCCAAGATGCCATCCATTATAAACCACTATACATCAATGTTTAATAATTATGAATATGGGTGCAGTACGTACCTAAAGTTGGATATGGTTTTAAGTGAAATTATGCATGGAATCTATTTTATTTAATCAATTTGTAGGTCAAGCGTGTCAATTTCTTACTTTTGATATTACAATTTTATTAGTTTTCGCCATGCCGTCATTACATTGGATAGGGAAAGAAAAAGTAATTAATCATCACAGAGATGTTCCTTTCAGAGTTCTTGAGCACAAATATGGGATGGGACTGTCCTTTTGCTTATATTCTTGCTTCATTAGCAGATAAATCTTCCGCTGTTGATGTAGAACAAATACTCGGTCGAGTTTTAAGGCAACCATATGTTATAAAACATTCTGCCTTATTATTGAATGTCTCATATGTACTTACTGCGTCTGCCAAGTTTAATGAAACCTTACAAAACATTGTTCTTGGTCTTCAATCATCCGGTTTTAGTGAAAAAGACTATAGGCAAAAAGATAATATGCCATCTGAGGAAAAGAAAAAGACAACAGTAAATCAGTTAGATGCTTTTCTTTTTCCTGAGCAACATGAATCTAATATTGCGAAAATTGATGAGGACGAGATAATCACCGAAAGGATTTCATTTAATTCCGAGCCATCAGATGATGAGAAAGTGAATATTGCCGTAAATGAAATTCAAAACATTGCGGAAAACGAAATATCAATAGTAGAACATAATATTGAAAAATTAAGTCAACAGCCGATTGATGAAAATATATTTCAGGAAATGGGTGAAAAAGTCAGACGATATAGCATGAATGATGCTAATAAGGAATTAGCATCAAAAATTAAACTTCCACAGTTTTTCATGGATATTCCACGCAACGATTTATATGGATTAGATAAGGCCTTGCTTAACCAGGAATCTTTATTAAAAGGTTTCAAGCTGAGTACTGAAGATTCTAAAATATCGTTTGAAAACATCACATCCGATTTATATAAAGTAGATGTCGAGTTAATTAAAAAAGATGAGTATGCTCCTCGATTTACAAAAATTGAAGATGCGGTCATCAAAGATCCTATGATTGAATATATTCTATCAAAACCCAAAGATGGCCAAGTAAAAGATATAACACATCAGATCGTTCAACTTATTGGTGACATGTATCCGATACCAGATCAAGAAATCCGGATGTATATAGAAAGAGTATTATGCCAACTAAATATTGAACAGTTACATGACGTTTTACTTAGAAAATGGAGCTATTCAGACAGAATTAGGGCTAAAATAAAACAACATGCCGATACTTATGCCGAAAGTATTTTCAATGATATGATCAAAATTCGAAAGATATATGCTGAACCATTTTGGCATTTTTCTGAGGAAATAGTCCCTGGCGTATTGGGAGCCTCCATCGGGAACTCATTATATGAGCGTGAAGGAGCTATGAATAATTTTGAAACGACTGTAATAACTGATATCGCCAGTTTATCAAATGTGGCATTCTGGCATAGAAATCTTGGAAGAGGTAAGGGTTTTTCCATAAATGGTTTCAAATCAAATCATTATCCAGACTTCATAGTCGTTACAAAATCTGGAAACATTATTCTGATTGAAACTAAAGGCGATGACAGAGATAATACTGACAGTCTAGCGAAATGTCGTCTTGGAAATCGATGGGCAGAATTATCAGGAAAAGGATTCTTTTACTTCATGATTTTTGAACAAAAATCAGTTGAAGGTTCGGTTAATATTAGCAAAGCAAAGGAATTGATTAAACAACTCTAAGTTAATTGCTTGTGTTTAGTTGGTAACAAACTCAAACTTGTGTGAGAAACTTTCTCCAATAGTAGCCAGATCGCTGAAAAACCTTTCATTGTTATGTGATGTAAACTCTGAATTTCCAAGAAGGAACAATGTGAATTTTATAAATTCACTTGGGTAAGGAAATTTGTATAAACTAAACCGAATATCATCAGATCTATATCCGAAATGTATATGATAAGTATTGTGATAATAAGGGGCCGGATTTATTGTATCCATGTCAAAACGAAAATAGGTCATGAAGGAATCAGGTTCTGGAAGAAAAGCAAGTGTTCCCTTAGTAATAATCCTATTCTCTTCTCTAAAATATACTTGTATTAAAGCTTTCCCCGAAACTGCCAAACTATATTGGTTGTTATTAATGACCCATTTAAAATACTCATCATAAGTATAAAATGATTCTTTAGGAACATATGAATGCCATGTCAGTTCATTATTCTTTAAACAAAAGAAAGGGTTCTGAAGGTCATACTTTCTGAAATTAGCATTATAAATACGCTCTAAATTGCTGTAAAGGGTTTTTGTAGAACTCATAATCCCAATTTCTTTTTAAGAGCTGCCTTTTCTTCATCACTTAAATTTATAGCGGCATCTTCTAGGGTTAACAAATCGTTCAATGCTCTTGAACCTTTCTTTTTTTCCTGAAGTCTTCTGGCATGCTCTTCTTGACTGAGTTTTTTTGCTACTTTATTTGGATCAGGAAATTGGAATCTAAACTGTGGTATGAGACCTTGAGTTGTTTTAATTTCCGAAATTGCCCTTTCCATATCTTGTCCAACGCCTGTAATTCTGCACCATCCTTTTGAACGACTTATGGAAGTGAATGCCCTGTTTCTTGCATAAACAAAATCAAGATAATCATAAAGATAATCGAACCCCATTATATAAACGATAAACGCCTCATTTCCCTTAGCCTTATAAACTGTAGAAAGAGTTACAAATCCTTTTTCTCCAAATTTATCTCTATCCACTCCTCCAACCCCTGGAATAATACTTGGAATACCTCGTTTAAAAAGCAGATTTTGTAATGGAGTAAAAACTCTTTCGATTCTTCGATGATTGAGTGAAATTACAATGATATTCTCCGGTTCTACACCTTCGGAATTCACATCGTGTACAACTTGATTGGCTATCCAGCTTATCTCCTCATTACGATTGGCAAAAGTTTTGTAAAAAAGAATCGGTTGTTTCCCATTATATGATTCATTTGCCAAACTAATGCTGTTTTGTCTTGGTCTTTCAATAATTATTTCTTCTCCAATAGTCTTAAATTCACCTTTAAGAACTTCATATCCAATAGCATTCCATACTTGCTTATCATCAATGACCTGCATGTAGCCGTCAGAATTGTATAATCCAAGGCCCATACTATGTGCTACCATTAATATTTCAAGTGGATTTCGATATGATTTGTTTAAAACGAAATCCATTTCAATATTTCCATCATAGGTTCCTTTACTAAAATCAACCTTTTTGCTTCCATCAGCATTATACCCGAAAAGTTCACCTGTATCAGAGACTGAAACTGCATTTAAAGACTGCAATTCATCATACGCAAAAATTATTCGTTTTGGATTTTGAGTCAGTCTATAAATTAATTGATAGAAACCCGAAGGAAAATCTTGAGCTTCATCCATCAATACATAGTTATATTCTTCAGTAATTTCTTTTTTTAGAGCTTCATTACAGACATATTGCAATGGATCATCAGGGTTAAACGATTCTGCAATATTAAAGGGCATAAACTCAATTGAATTCCTTAGACATGCTCGTGAGTATACTCCTTCTTTCGCCTTACCTCCCCAAGAATGTAGTATTAAGAGCTTATTCCAATCTGGATCCTTTTCCTCAGTATCACGATAAAACTTCGTTATTAAATCACGAATTTGATTATATAAGCTTTGCGTATGAAAAGTGTAAAGGATTTTTTTGTCTGGATATCGACTATGAAGGAACGCTGCTTTCATTGTTAAGATAATAGTTTTCCCTGTACCAGCCATACCCCGAATTCTTTGAGGGCCGTCAGGAATTTGAATAGCTGCGGCATGTTGCTGTTTATCCAAATAAGCTATTTTAGTATCTATTAGCTTGATGGCTTCACCAATTTTTTCTGCTTTCGATCCTTCAATTATTTTTTTATAATTATTTAATCTTCCTGCCCCTTGTGAAACAGAAAGAAAAAGTCCTTTTAGAATTTTATCCTGGATATTTGATTGAGATTTCCAAAACTTATCGTATGAATGATCAAGATAATCATTAAACAACATTCCTTTGATTTCTTCGAAACTTCCGAATTTCCTAATAAAGTCAGATTTGTGAATTAGCGGAAAAATAATATAAGTGTTTATTTTGATCAAGTTTCGTAATTGCCGATACTTATCGTACTTGGCTTGTAGATTAATCTTATAATCTTCAAGTTTTAAAAATGGGGCCTCAACAGTCTTACCATTTATTTCCCATTCATCATTGTTTATTTTAGTTATTTGTTCTAGAGTAATATGTGAGAGTATATCAAAGGCACATACACCTTTGGTTAAATCTATTAAAACTATGTCTGGTAGATGCGATTCAAATCCGCCTGCAATAGGATACTTATAATAACAATACCCTTTACTATCTCGGGCAATGACCTTGAATCTTTCAAACAGGTTCAAAGCTCCTTCATTGCCTTTAATATCCGTTGATGTTATTAAAAACTCCATTTTAGATTAAAAATCTTGTTTATAACCATGGTAGCCCAGTAAAATTATAAAAATATTTAACCACTAACAATTTAAGAACACCTAATTTACGGACAAATACCGGACAATTCAGGAAGTTAAAAAACAAAACCCCTTGAATTTCAAGGGGTTCGTTTTACCTGTTTGTGGTGCCACGTGAACAAAGAAATGAGGCTAAGAGGAAAGTTTAAGGTTACTTTTCCCTCTTTCCAAGTATTAAACATTAAACTTGTTTGGTAGAAGTTTTTGCAGTTTTGCATCGGGTGAGAGGTTCATAAGGTACTCTCACCCTTTTTTATGTCATTACTATCAGAGTAATTCTCTAAGGAAACTAAAGTCATAAAACCTTCCAATGTATACCTTCGATAAAATTTCATAAATCCCATAAAAAATATATAGGATAGAGCACCTGAAAATAAAAGTAGAATCTGGCTTTTTAGACTGAAGAAATCAACAAATACGATCCCTCGGCATATTATGCACCAATGAAGTATAATTGCTAGAAAACATAGAGTCCTATGAAAACCATAAAGTGCAACATAGTTATACATTTTATTCTGATGAGTCTTTGAATGTTCATAAGTATAATGAAGAATAATGCGATAAAAATCAATGTTTGAAACATCTCCAAATTCTTCTAAACCCCTATATCCGAGGTGGTTAATAAGTGCTTTTTTCTTTTCCCTAATAATTTTAATTAGAAAATCATCCAATTGCTTAGTGTATATATCTTTGGCTTTAAGTAGATTACCAACGAATAGATCAAAGATAAAAACTGGATATATCAAGAAAACAACCAAAATTCTCCAGACTTTTTGTCTTTTTAATTCTCTTTTGCCCCAGAAACCATCATGGTTCATTTTTAATAAAAATTTTGATGGGTAGCCATATTTCCATACAGAGTATTTCTCGACAGATATTGAGGAAATAAAACTCAATATGTGTCCTAAAATGTATGATCCAATAATAAAGGGTAGATAATAACCCACTGATTCAAGATTTAAGCCATTCAACACAGATGATATCTCAATTTCATTATAAGAATACAATTGAAGGATCAGGATATACAAATAGATACCAGTAGCTCCTGGAATGAAATATCCCAGGAAATCATACAGTGAAAATGGGTTCTGTTTAATATTCATATGTTATTATTTTGATAAGACTTGGTCTTATATGTAATTAAAACATTGTCTCGCCAAATCAAAAGGGCTCAGTTTGGTTTCTCTTAGTAAATTTAGTGCTTCACCAATTTGATAATATATTTTTTTACGTTTAAAATCATGTCTAGTGATTTTTAACTGACTTACTGTGTGCTCATCTTCTAAATTAAAGCTATCAATAAAAACTATACCAATTTTTCTAACTCTTTCAAGCCGTTGAATAACCTTTAAATAGTCTTCATTCGTAATTTTAATTGGATTTTTGAGTTGTTCTTTGTAATCACAATAGAAACCGTCCTGTCTGAAGATATCAACATTTGAAAACCAAATGAACTCTTCCTTAAAAACACCTATTTTCTTCTCAACATAAGGTTTAAGATAATCTTCTATATAGCCATGTAATGCCTTAAGTTTGTCCAAAAGTGTAACCAATTTTTTTGGGTTCTTTCGAATCTCGCTGATAAATTTTAACAGATCGTCTCCAAGTACGCTAACTACAAACATTGCAAATGCAATGAAATATCGAACTTTATGGTTTCTAAATATTACATTTATGCCTTTTATGCTTCTAAAATCAAAACCTTTGCCATCAAAAAACAAGATGAGAGCTTTAATTAATTCCTCAACACTAATTATTGCCATTGAAGTTGCACTACCAAACTCTCCTATTTCAGCTAATTTGCTAGCCGCGGTCCATTTTTTTTCAGAATTTTCAAGTATATCCCGATAAACACTAAGACATTCCTTCTTTGATATAGTAAGAAAAGTTTTACTCATATATGTTAAAAAGTGAAATGTTCGATATTTTATGTTTAATACTGCGAAAGGTTAAAAAGTAACCCTGAAGGTAAGCGTTTTTTTTACCACTCAAGTGTTATAATTCAAAACTGATTTCGATTATGAATAAGTAAAGTTTTTCCGCTAACTTTGATTTCATATACGACTGATGCTGCGTTATGAAAAAAAAATAGACTTTAATTCCCTTCCCCAGGCTATTGCTGATCTTTATGAAAAGGTTGAAAATATTGAAAAGCTGATTATTAAGTTAAGCGAAAAGCTAGAACAGTGGGTTAAAAAGCAAGACGAAAAACCGGCAAGAATGCGGAAAAAGGGGCAATATCCTATCACAGAAGAAAAGGTCACCTTAATAACCGAACCTTCAATTGATTCTATTGACGTTGATGCTTTAACTGTGGAGCAAGCGAGCCTTCCTTGATATGACAAAAATGAACCTTTATGCTCATGTTAAACTTGCCAAAATCCCTTATACCAAGAAAGGCCGAAGACTGGTGTTCTCCAAGATCGAGTTAGAGGAGTGGTTTAAATCCAGGAAAAAGGCCAATGCTGCTAATAAAAAAGATGCAATTACTTTTCGGGATGCAGTTAAACTTACAGGATTGAAGCCTTCTAAGCTACAGTATGAAATCAAGAAAAGGAAAGTGCCTGTTATCGGGAAACGAGGCAATCTTTTGTATTATTCAAAACGTGCGTTAACTGAGGCGTTGACTTCAGAGTAATTTAGATACATTTTATCGGTGCAATTTTGATAACGTAAGTTCATTGATTCCAAGTAATTTCATATGAATCATAATCAATTGTCTTTGATTTTATTGTCACAGTATCTCTATATTCCTTTTCTGCAAACCTATTAAGCCTCTGATATACTGCAAGGGCTAATTCGATACTACGATCTTCAACCAATTCTGGCTTTAGTGCAATATTCATTCCATCATGTTCAAATTGAACGCTAGGGTACATTATTCCATCAGGTTCAATTGTTTCACCTGTTTCAGGATTTTTTCCAAATGTATTATAAACGTAATTTGAAAAGGCCGAACTGATTAAATAATTTCCAATAATATCCTTTTTCATAAATTCAATAGAGAACAATTTTAACACCATTTTCCAATCGGCAATTCCGTCATACGTAAAATTCTTGATTAATAAATCAAATTCGTTATCAAGTCTATTAACTATTTTACTCCTATGTTTCTCTTTTTCAAAGGAGGGAAGGCATGCAACAAAAATATCTTTATTTAGTATCCATTTACCAATGGTCACTGCTTCTGAGTTTTTATCAAGATTATTTCGATGTATAAGTGAAGTTTCAAATCTAGAAACCGTACTAGATGTCGAACAATAGAAAATGCTTTGTAAGGGTTCATTAGCTCTTCCAAAAGTAAGTATTTTGTTTCTTGATATTATGTGTCCTAAGTCCTGAACTGTATTGAAAAGAATATTCTCATTCTCATTAATTCTAGCTCTAAATAAAGGTGTTCCTTTGCTTATACGAATTATTGGAAAAGGAATTGCAAATATATTCAAAGCATTCTTTATTGAAATATATGAAGAAGCTGAATTTTCCAGCTTCTTAGCAACTAAGAAATTCAAGAAGCCAAGTATAGTCTCTCTAGATATCATCTTGTAGCTTTTTCAGGCCATTAGCGTTTCATCTTTGTTCTATCCTATTCGGCCTGATTTTATTTTAGGTTCAAATTTTATCTCAATAAATGTTTCAAGTGCCAAAAGCCAATGTATATCCGATTTGTTTTTAACATTAAACAGAGTTATTGATTTGTCGAGATAATGGTCAATGTCCCAGACGCAATATCCATTTTTTGAGGTACAGGCTTCTAAGTGTTGTAACACTCTAGCTCTACTATTCTGCATACTTACTCCTACACGATACAAAGAATTGTTACCCATAAATGTATATACCCCTGGATGCCAAACTATATTGTAGTCAACGGTGGGAAGCTTAAGATACTCTATTGTTTCATAGTCCATAGGCGAATTATTAGCGAGTAAGTCAATGATTTCAAACTTGTCTTTGATGAAGCCAAACTCTAATTCAATAGCATCAATTATTTGCTTTCTTATTGGTTTGACAATTTCAATCATGATAATGCGTTATATTTGAGTTTTCCATATCTTTTTAAAATAGTATTTATCAATTTTTAATTCGATCACAATATCGTTCGCATGTAAACGCTGTTGCCGTATCAGGGCGCTAAGTCATCGGATTACCCGCTAATGAAGCCATGTGATCAAACATTAGCACCCACATAACTCGGCAATTACGTATTATCGGCTGTTAGCTGTAGTTGCTTAATAGTATTTATCCTTTGATGTTATCAAATTTGGGGTAATGCTAGTCAAAGTGTCATTTGCAAATCGAAGCCTATAGTATTTTCGCATTTTTGAAAACTTTATATCTATATTATTAAATTGCTTTATTAAAAATATATCCGCGGAATCCTTACCAAATGTGATAACATTTATTGAATCATAGGTTGACTGGCATTCTTTTGATTGCATTTGTACTCTTTCCACTGTCCAAGTATTTGAAGGAAATGTGTTATTAATCTTACGAAAATCTACTACATCATTTAATAATAGAATATCACATGAGTCTGGAACAATCCCATTATAAAAGGAGGTCACGCCTGTGTCTATTCCTTGTTTGAAAATCATGCCACAACCAGTCAAAAGTATAAGAGGAAATATTATAAAAATTATTCTGTGTTTCATACTGTCTTTTTTTGCAATTATCACTAACGTCCGCCGGATATGCGTAGTTGCCGATTCAGAGCGCTTTCTTGTCGGGTTACCGACAAGAAAAGCAAATGAACCAACATAAGCAACCCCTCAGCCCGGCAATTGTGTATACAGGCTGTTAGTGGCTGGCTATTTTATTATTCCTCCCCTTTATTTCGCATATCGCCCATAATAGATTTTGCCATGATGTATCCTTTTTCTATAGGTTCATTAATAATAAATCTATAACAGTCTTCAGGTTTTGTTGAATAATTGATCATTTGTAGTTTAACATCATCAACTGTTTTTTTCCAGGTGATATAAGCACTATCTTTTTTTTCTATCAAAATATCCCTTACTACAGTTCCAAAATAAGCTCGCATTTCTTCATCCCATTTATTTTTTATAGAAGTAAAAAACATTGTGTAAGTGTTGTCAGAGTTCATTTCCTTTTGCATATCAAGTAACTCCTTACGTGCATTTCTTGCACATACTTCTGCTATATCAAATAGTAGGCGGTCTACTAGTAAACAGATTGAATCTTCAGAAAGGATGCAAGAACAATTTTTACAAAAAACAGGAGCAATATAGAACTTATCGAATTTCCCTTTCTTTTTGGGTACGTCTACAACACCTCTAAGACCGATGCTTGAAGCCATTGAAACGCCATATTTCTCATAATATTTATGGCAATCTTCTTTGCTTGAAGATTGGTAATCCGCGAATTCAATTTGAGTATTGGGTTGCCAATAAATATCCTTTTCATCTTCTGATGGATAGATCATTTGAGCCTTTAGTAAAATATTTATTGACCAAAATAACCCAATTAATATTATTCTATTATTCATTTTGTTTATCGTTTAATGTATTGGCATTTTTTAGCTTGCCACTAACGTCCGCGTGTATGAGCCGTTGCGTTGCCGATGCTCCTTGTTATCTAGTTACCACAAGGCAACCAAGAGTGTCAACATCAGTAACCTAGCTGCCAGCAATGGCTTATACACGTTGTTGGGCACAGGTGTTTAACTATCAATTTTAAAGTTTATTGTATTCGATATCCAAGTGTTATGCTAGAAATTAATGTTCGAGCATTTATATCCTCCGACTTTAAAAATCCTGTCATGCCAGGACTAGGTCGAGAATCTAAATCACCAAAATTTGACAAATAAATATAGTAATCAATATTTAGACCTATTTGAAATCTAGAAATATTATAATATGCTCCTCCGCCTAGTATTAATCCAAATATCCCTGACTTTATATTAGTTATTCGATCTTCTTTATGTGATTGTGATATAAGATAATCATAAGTTGGTCCTATGCTAATGAAAGGAGTCAACCTTTCCATTACAGGATATTTAATAATGAATTTTATATTGAGGGATAATTGATCAATAGACGTCTCTGATTTAACAAGAGTAGTGTGTTGATCATCAATAAATTTATCATAGCTCTTTCCACCTTGTCTTTGTAAATAACCAAGGTTCGAAGATAAGTTAAAGTACTTACCATTAAAATAATCAACTCCCAGAAAAAGGATATTGCCATTTAGAGATGTTTTAAAGTCTGAATATTCACCATCAGTAGGCCATTTAAGTTTTGACCAATCTCTACCAAATTGAATCTTGAGTGTCTGAGAATTTGATATCTCAAAAGAAAAGAATAAAATAGCTAATACAAAGAAATTGAGATTTTTCATATGTATATTAATTTGGTTAATCTTGGTGTCTCATAAATAGATCCAAAGTACGTGTCAATGGTTGCGTATTTTACACTTGTGCCCAACTACTTCTTATATTCATATGTATATAAAATGATAATTGGATTCTTATGCGAGGTTAAGTATTTAACTTCTAATTTATAAAATTATGGTAAAAGCTACATTGTTTAATACCATAAAAGATTAAAAAGTAACCCTTCAACTTAAAAATTATTTCAAACTCAATCTTTAATAAAAAAATGCCCCGATTAGTTCGGGGCAAAATCAGAATAGCTTATTAAACTTAGCAAGTGACTGCTGCAAATTCTTTGTAATACAACTTATGAACTGCTTCACCAAATTGTACCCTGGCATTACGGCCTAAAAGCTCCATGATCTGTCCCACTTTACCTGCCGCAATTTCAGTGACACTTTGACCTATGGTATAGCCTTTATTTACAGTTGACTTGGGCACTTTTGTGGACAGTTTCTGCTTTTCTTCCTTAAGAGTTTCACGTTCGGCCTTCACTTCCTCTAACTTGGCGAAAAGTACATCCTTTTTCATAGTACCATAACCTTCAATGTTCAGCTTCTTTGCCAACTCCTTTGCTTCAAAATAATTCATTGTTTCCATATTGTTAAGTTTTAAAATGATGATTTCATCTTTCAAGGTTTCTCCAGACATTCCTGCGGGTGCTTGATAAACGTCTCCCTCCAATTCAGCCACCTGGCTTTCAGTATGGATGCCAACCGAACTGGTTACATGATTGCCTACTTTTATCTTGGTGGGGGTCGCTTTCTGCTTACTTATATTAGCCATAAAGGATTCACGTCCCAAAAATCTAAGCTTGCTGATCTCCCTAACATTTTCCATTGTTAGGAAACCTCCGTTTGCAGCCAAAAAATTCAAGGATGCTTACAATCCGCTGGGACTTGTAAGACTTCTCGAAAAGGTTTCAGAAAATATTCGGAAATATTCGGATATATCTGAATATTTCCCGGAATACTGTTGAATATTTTGTAAGCTTAAAATATCTTTGATATTCACTCTTTGCTATTTTATACTTAAATATTTGGGGATATATCCGAGAATATCCGGATATATCCGGAGTTTTGTGCTAAATTTATTCTTAAGCATAATAAATCATGGACAAACTAATTGAAGGAATTTACACAACAGGGATTAGCTTCAGGGCAGTTGGTGAGGCAGAAGCCAGAAACCATAGAGCTAAAAAATTGAATTTACCGAATTTCGATAAGTATGGTCATATCTTGACAGAGGATGCTGGGAGGCAGGGAATGAATTATCTCCCATACTTCCGTAATGAAGTTTTCGGTGCGGTAGTTGAAAGAAACAATAAAGGGACATTCGCACATTGAATTTGAACTAAAGTTCTTTAGATGATGTTCAAACAGACGACTTTGCTATGCCGTTATTTGCAATGTGGAATATGTTCAACTTACCTAAGGGAGTCAAGTCATCCAAGATTTCAACAAACTATTAAAAATTAGGTATTTATCTCTGGTTTTAAGGAGAGTTCTTTAGAAATTGACTACTGATGATCCAAATTATAACTGGATGGTAGAATTCATTAACCGTAATTGCTTTTAAGGCACATTATTCAGGGTCTTTGAATGCTAACCTGAAAATTTTTGCTTTTTGCATAGCCAGGACTATCAAGATAACGGATCAGCATGTATACGCCAATGGCACTTAAACCTATTATAGACCAAAAAATAATATTACTACCAGTTGCACTATTTTCAACAACTTCAACAGGTGATGCTTTTGGAATTATATTTTCCGCTTGAATGTTTATTATTGACGTCCGGTCAAACGCACTTGTTGCACTGTAATACATGACTTAAAGTTTTTTATGAATTATAATTTTACCATCATTAAATATCTCAAGGTAATGAGTTTCATAGGTTATTAATAGACTTTTGTTATGCACTAGCCTATCTTTTAAGTAAGATGAATTGTATCCAGCATTATTAAGGTCTTTCTCTTCAATAGGCTTTAAGTCACTTCTATAGAGTTTAGCTACTATCTTATCATTGCTGAGGTACAATTCATTCTCTGTTTTCGTAGCCTTACGCTTTTCTTGTTGTTTTGATCTAAACATACGCCTTTTGCACCTTTCACTGCAATAGGAACGTGAAAGATGTTTGGCCTCAAATTCCTTTTGGCAATAAGGGCATCGTTTATGGTATTCATTTAAGTTCATATCTCCTGTTTATTGTGCCGGACCTTCCAAAATTTGTTTCTCTTCCGGGGTGCGGTTGGCTTCTTTCTTTTTCCTTATCCGGCCCTTCTCATATTTAAAAAATCGGTCTTTGTAATTATTTAGTTCTGATTCAACTTCACTCAACTTACTTTGCATCTTTTCTATCACAGTTAATTTCTTTGAAATCTCACTTTCCATCTCATTAACCTTACTTTGATAAGAATCAGCCTGACCCTGTTTCATCAATACCATATTATTAATGTCATTAATCTCACTTTCGTTTTTGGCAAGCTTACTTTTCATCAACTCCATGTTATTATCTCTGTTTAATTTATCAGAAGTAATGTCGATTGTACCAAGTACGTATGTCACTAATCCTGTATATAACCCAAATTGAATTCGAAGCGCAAACGCAATGGGGTTGTTAAGCATTACATCGTATACACGTAAGTTTAATCCGTTCAATACCCAAAATATATCAAATATGGGAAACACAATCGCGATCCACTTTTTGTTTGAAGAACGCATAGCTAATACGGTAAACATTGAAAAGCAGATGGCTCCAATTATAGAAAACACCTTACCAGCCCAATCGTCATCTTCAATAAGGTATATAAGACTTCGGCTGTTGAGATAGGTCAATTCAAGGACCATAAAAAACACGGCCATATAGAAAAATGTCTTTTTCATTTTGATCTAATTTATAAGTAATTACTATCGATACCCTTTTTGAATGAAATCTTCTAGATCTGAAAGCTTATACAGTATTTTTCTACCGAATTGCGAATACTTAATGATACCTTTTTTGCGATACTCGAATAATGTGCGGCTGCATACCTTCAGCTTTTTACAAGCCTCAGTTCCGGTGACCCATTGGTTGAGGTATTTCTCCTGAGCTTCTTTCTGTAAATGATTCTTGAACTCGCTCATAGATTTTAGTAGTTTATCTCCTAATTGGGAATCAATTAAATCAAATGGCATGACATTATATTTATAAGGTGAATAATAAATTTGTAATTCAGAAGTTGATTTATCACTCCTACCATTTTAGTTGAAGGAATTAATCAAAATTTGAAACCCAAGATAATTTTTTGAATAGCAAAATCTATCTGAGAAATAAAAAGAGTTTTGAACAGGGTAATCGGTAAAAAATGATGTAAATAACTTAAGATCAAGTACATATTACTTAAATTGGTATTGCCAGACGTCTTTATAGGATCAATAATTCTTTAGAATTACTTCAAAACTCATCTAAATCACACAATATTTTGATAATATTCATGAATTAAAATGGCATAAAACATTAAAAAATGTAGTCTTTAATACTTTAAATACTCATTTAATATCTAAAATAACTTCACCTATACTAGTATATGCCATAAAGTAGTTTTTATACTTCATATACTTCAATATCCTTAACTCAAAAGTTTTGTATTAATATACTCAAAGTACACTATAGGAATTTTTACGATTCCTTTAATATTTCGTCAAGAGTGTTTGTTACTCTTGTTTTAAACCACAAGTTTTGTTTTCTTAGTTGAAAAGGTGTTAGAGTCTCTTATTCGGTGGACTCAATAATAAGATCATATGAAAGTACTTCAAACTTTGGGTATTCCGAATTAGGTTACGGACCCGGTAGGAGATACTATAAACTAGTTTTGTCAACCTAAAACCTCAATAACTCCGTAACCTTTTCCTTTGAAATTCTGTACAACCCTTTTACAGACTCTTAAACCAAGTTATTTGCGAATGTCTAAAAGAATTATCCTTTTCCTAGCAATCTTGATCCTTTGTCTATGTGTCCCGGTCCGGGCACAAAAAGTTTCGATCCACGGTTTCAGCATCGTGGCTTCGTTTGGCCCGAGCTTTTTTGTAGAAAACAATAAGGGGACCTAAATGGATATTCCAGAGGTGAAGAAAAGTGCATATACCTTAATAATATAACTTAAATGGATTCATCTGGTATACATGGAGGATCAACTTGAGGCACCATAAGCACGAACTGTATTCTTGGAATTTTTGAGGAAACTGGTAATCGAATTTCACACTATATTAATATATATGAAAAACAGAAAAAGAATAATCGCTAGTTTAAAAACTTCTGGCATGCTGAAGTGCATATTTGGTGTTGGATTTGCTCTTTTTACTGTTCTTGCA
Source organism: Bacteroidales bacterium (assembly GCA_035299085.1). Lineage (NCBI taxonomy): Bacteria > Pseudomonadati > Bacteroidota > Bacteroidia > Bacteroidales > Bacteroidales bacterium. The sequence continues at coordinate 145,637 of DATGXG010000033.1, forward strand.
AATGGCCAGTATTCTAAATTAATTGATTTTACAGGACCAAATGGAGCAGGTCCCGCAGGTTCACCAATTATGGTCGATTCCTTTATTTATGGTACCACTACCGCCGGAGGACTAAATCAGGCTGGCCTAATATTCAGATACAATATCAATTCTGACTCATATGAAAAGCTTCATGAATTTAATAATTCTGACGGGTGTAGTCCAAACAGTGCATTAGTCATGAAGGATGGTGCTTTATTCGGAGTTGCATTATGGGGCGGTGTATCCGAAGGTGACAGCGGTAATATCTTTAAAATAAACCTTGATGGAACGGGATTTAAAATAATACATCAGTTCAATAGTATCAATGGTTCATCTCCTCAATGGTGTACGCCGGTTATAGATGGAAATACACTTTATGGCTTAACTACCAGTGGAGGTAGTTTTAGTGCAGGAGTATTATATAGCATTGACACCAATGGCACTGGGTATCATGTATTACACAATTTTGATTACGAAAAGGGCTGCAATCCATGGGGCCCTTTAATGATGCTTGGTGATACGCTTTATGGAATAACAACTGCTGGTAACACGAAGGGAAACGGTTCAATATTCAGGATAAATAAAAATGGTAATGGTTATTCTGTTTTGCATGAGTTTGAATCCGAATATGCCGCCGAACCAGGTCCGATAACTTTGCATGGAAGAACTATATACGGTACGACGATTTTTACACTATATCAAATTGGAGTAGATGGCAAGAACTATAAAGAAGTATTGGACCTGAATAAGGTAAACGGCTATAATCCTTATGCTTGTTCACTAATTGTTGAAGATACCGTCATTTATGGAGCAACAATGTTTGGTGGCATGGGTTTGTCAAACGGAGTAGTGTTCAGGGTCGATACAAGCGGGGGAAATGATCACATGTTATTTTACTTTAATGGCAATAATGGAGCATTTCCCGTTGGATCAATGCTGTTGGATAATAATATATTGTATGGTATTACTTCTCAAGGTGGAAGTAATGACAAGGGAGTTTTATATAAATGGACCCTTTGCCGGGATACCGTAATTACAGTAGAAAAAAATATGTCAATTAATGGCGAATTTCAGTTACCAGATGGAACTATTGCCCATAATTCTGGAACCTATGTCAGTAACCTTTCCAGTTTGTATGGTTGTGACAGTACCATTATTACTCATATTGCGTTGCTGAACTGCAAGGACACAACTGCTGTTGAAGATATTGCCATAGCTGACAATGCGACATATGAACTGCCGGATGGGGTAATAGTTAATCATGCGGGGACTTATACCAGCAATCTGCGAAGCATACTTGGATGTGATAGCACAATTGTTACTCACCTTACATTACTTGGCTGCTCTGATACTACAATTATTAATAATGTTGAACTGACCACAAATGAGGAATATACTTTACCTGACGGATCTATTGTGAATGAACCAGGCACATATATCAACAGCTATCAAAGAGTTTCAGGATGTGACAGCATTTTTGTCACAAACATTACTCGTTTAAACTGCAATCATTCCACTCTGCGTATTGATACTTTAATTATCGGAAATACCTCCTATACTTTGCCTGACGGTGAAATAGTATGGTCACCCGGCACTTATGTTGATACCCTTTATAATACAAGTGGATGTTATTGTATTATCACTACCAATCTAGGTATCGTAACCGCTGTAACAGATCATAAGGAAAGTAAATTTTCCATATATCCCGTTCCTGCATCTGAATACGTTGTTATTCAAACGGATTTAAGGGATTATAAAGTTTCAGTTATGCACTTGACCGGTAAAATTTTAATGACCAGAGAATTTAATGGCAATGAAAATACCCTGGCGATAGGCAATCTTAATGAAGGATTATATTTTCTGGAGATTTCCTATCCTGGCGGAAATGAAACACTTAAAATGTATAGAATCAATAAGTAAGAACTGAGAACTTTGCACCTGAATTCTAAGATACATTTTATATACCGACGGATCAGGTTCAAATCCAGCCGGAGGAGTATAATGTGATGCTTTATATGAGGATATAATATTTATTATTTGGTAGCTGAAATACTAATCCTTTTATTTTGAAATATAATTAGAGAAGAGTAGAATATGAACCAATAAAAGCATTTTAATTTTACCTAAAGATGTATTAAAAATAGGGTTACTCTATTTGTGAATAAGGTCTCTAATTTTCCTTACTGTGTTTATTGAGTAATGTGTTCTTTCTGATATTTCCCTAATGGTTAATGAAGCATTTAAAAGGTTTATTATTTCATTGTATTTTCTTTTCAGTTTTTCCGGATCGGCTTTGGCTCCTTTCAGTCTTCCCTTATATTTTCCTTCCAGCTTTGCTTTTTCAATGCCATTTCTCTGAAGAAAATTCCGATGACTGATTTCGACATCCGACCCCTGAGAAAGCATATTTAAGAAAAAATTAAAAGTTCCACTTTCTTGTCCATTTTCATAGGAAAGGATATCATAGGCCTCTAAATAAACACTCCGATTCGATTCATGCATTTCTTTAACGAAAGTAAGTATACTGGGTAAGTTGTTTCCTAAATCTTGCACGTCCTTAACCATTATAATTGCCTTTTCAATTTGATTTTGGTTAAGGAACTCATATAACGAGTCGTGTTCCTGGTAATATTCCTTAAGATCACTGGTATCATCCGGTGCAAAGACTGCCTCCTCAACGACACCTTCAACATTCCAACCTTTCTTTTTAGCAACGATATGTAAAAGATTAATTATGGCAGGAAAATCTTTCGGTTTTTCATTTCGACCGAAATAAATGATTGCATTCATGAATTCTGATTCTGATTAACAAATTCATATTTAGACCCATCCTAAATTTAATATTTATTATTTAATGACTCTACATTTTATGAAATTATTGTTGAACGAATTACCAAGTAGCTTATGAAATTTAGAAGCGAACTTCGTATGCTAGATTTTTATTTAATCAAAAAGAATTTTATTTGCTTGACTTCCAACAACGAAACAACTAATTTTAAGCTGCAAATTCTTTTTCCTTCAATTCAGAGGAAATAATTGCAGTTTAAGACTAAACCGTAGTATCGAAAACATGTCAGATCCTAAGACCTTGTCTAACCTTAAGGTGAATCTTTTTCAGAATATAGCTCTTACCATAAGTGGTGGAGGTTATCGTGCATCAGCTTTTGGCTTAGGTGTTTTATCCTATCTAAATCATACACCGTTTCAAGAGAAACCTTTGCTTGAATCTGTAAAAGGACTCAGTACAGTAAGTGGTGGCACACTTACTGGAGCTACCTATGCGCTTTACATGGCGAAAGGAAATAAGTTTCCTGATTTTTACAAAGATTTTTACCATATCCTTGATGAAGATATAATCTTAAAAACTGCATTTGATAAATTTAGTGCTGATGAGGTTTGGAAGACTTCACATAAGAGAAGGTCACTTATTAATGCATTTGCGCTGGCCTATGAGGAGATTCTTACAAATGGAGCTTTTAGAGAAATTAAGAATGGGGATAAATCACATCTGGAGGACATTTGTTTTAATGCAACTGATTTATCCTTTGGATTGGCATTTCGTTTTCAAACAACAGGGGATTTTGGAAACTATAGGCTTAAAAATAGAATTTTGGACCCACTAATAGGTGAAATAAAAATTGCTGATGCAATTGCGGCCTCATCATGCTTTCCTCTTGGATTTGAGCCAATAGTATTTCCTGATGACTTTTTCAGTCATTCCTCCTCATTATACACTAACCTTAAAATGGAACCTAATTTTATACACGGTGTGGGGCTAATGGACGGAGGCATTGTTGATAATCAAGGCATAGGTAGTATAATGAAAGCCGATGCGAGAAGGAAAAAAAGCAGGAAAACATTCGACCTGATAATGGTTTGTGATGTGGGTAGTTACTTTATGGATCCTTGGAAAGCCTCATCGAATGCTGATGTTTTTCAAAATAAACCGATTAGTCTGAAAAAAATCTTCACAAGAACCAGGAAAAGTATTAATCAGCTCAAATTGCTTTACGTTACCTTGTTTATTGGTTTAATCATTTTAATAACAGGATTTCAAACCATTCAAAGTAAATGGGCATGGATTGCGATCGGCGCTGTTGGTTTTGCCTGGTTATGTTCGACGTTGATAATGATATTTTCCAGGAAGTTAAAGCAAGTGATTATAGAAAATTTGTTGCGGATTGGCAAAATGGTTCCCGGATTTCTCAAACCAAAACTGACCATTTTTTATGACCTGCAACTATCACTGATGAAGATTATGCTTGAAGAACGCTATACTTCTGCTGTTACTATGATTAATGATATTTTTCTGAAGCAAATCAGGCGGCTCAATTATGATTTATTCTATAAGGATGAAAATTTACAGAATCGTAGAATAACATCGCTTATATACCAACTTACCAAGGAGCAGTTCCTGAAAGGGGAATCAGATGAAATCCGCAAGGAAGAAAAAGAAGATTTCATTGAAAATCCGGGCGAAAAAATATTTTCATCCGCGAAAATTGCTAGGGAAATGGGGACAACGCTTTGGTTTACTGAAAAGGACAAAGAAGTATCAAGACTGAAAAATCTTGTGTCATGCGGACAATTCACTTCTTGTTATAACCTATTAAAGTATTGCATCGAATTAAAGAAATCCGGTTCCGCTGTTGATAATGCTTTACTTGATCAAATGATCGGTGTTTTTCACTCGGACTGGATAAAGTTTATAAATGACCCATTTTGGTTACATGATGAAACCAAAATCTCACAAGGAACATGATTGTAGACCATTTTATGCAAATCAAATCGGGTAGAGTATAGTTTGGCTATCGATAAAAGTTGGAAATTGATCTAGGGAGAAGACTTGAATATTTCATGGCCCGGTTTCAATGTATGCGATGTCTCAAGTTTGAAGATCTTCATTAAGCTGTGTTAAGTTTGAACTGATTGAATTAGTTTTCAAATAAGTAATTTAAAAATTAGGTATCATGTTAGTCTCTGCAAAACAATTAAGAAAGGAAACTAATGTTTCACAAGAAAAAAGAAAACCATTTGAAGTGACTGTTTTAAAAGAACCAATTGTATCAGGTGCTATTATTGGAGAATCAGAGAACTTAAAACATCGAAGGGATATGATTTCTGCAGTTGGCTTTGAACCAACAGATTTTGCATTTGAACGGGCAATTGGAAACAATGATTCTCTATATAGCAACTTTGCTGAATTAATTGCACTGACGAAGAGAAAGGTCGGAAGGATTGTACAAAAGGAAGACAATAAAATAACCGGCTATGCTACTGGTTTTATGGTATCAAAAAGTTTAATGCTTACTAATTGGCATGTATTTAAAAATAAAGGAATAGCCGAAGAAAGTGAGGTTCATTTCTTCTACGAGTATGACATGCAAGGGCACCCCTTATCACCTGTTATCTTTTCATTCGACACTACTCAGTTTTTTAATAACGAGGATCTAGATTACTGTTTTGTTGCAGTCAAACCTTTTGATGTTAGCGGCCGAGTCTCCCTTCAAGATATTGGCTATTTATTTCTTGATGGTACATTAGGTAAAATCGGTGATAAAGATGTAGAGTGCTTAAACATAATACATCACCCCCAAGGGGACTATAAACAAATCTCAATTCGGGAAAATACATTTGTAGATATTGACGAGACAAAAATAATGTACAAAACCGATACTGCTCCAGGTAGTAGCGGAAGTCCTGTATTCAATGATCAATGGCAGGTCGTAGGTCTTCATCATAAAAGTATTGCCAAGATGAGTTCAGATGGTCAGAACTACCTGGATAAAAATGATTTAATCATTCCAATTATTGATGATAAAATTGATGTTACAAGAATTGTCTGGGAAAAGAATGAAGGCATTCGTATAAGTGTCATATTAAAGCACATATTTAGTAAAAATCCAGGTAATGCCTCATTAAAGACTTTAACGGTTCCTCCATTGTATGAAAATTTAGAGTTTGTTATTAGTAATTCATCATCCTCAAAATCAAAAACTGACAAGATAATTTTAAACGATTCATCCAAAAATTTAGTTGTTAGTATTCCTACGGCGGCGTTAGACAGTGAAAGATCTATAGAGTTAAGTTTATCTAGTAAGTTAATAACCAAAGGACCTATAATAAAAGATACTGTAGAAGTAAACAAAACTGACGATTTACTTTTGGAAGTAGCTAAAGCCGAGAAAGAGAATGCTGTAGATTTCAGCAAATGCAGAGGCTATGATTCGAATTTCTTAGGCGTAGCCATTCCGCTACCTCAGCCTAAAAATAAAATACTCAAGCAAATTGCGATGTTGAAAGACAAAACGATTGAACTTAAATATTTTAATTACAGTATAATATTCAATGCAGTATTCAAAATGCCCTTAATTAGTGCGGTAAATGTGGAAGGTGATGCATCGAAAAGACTGGATGATAGTAAGAGAAATGATGATTGGTTGAGAGATAATCGTATCGATATAGAATGCCAGCTATTTGACAAATTCTATTCTAAATCAAACTTTGACAAAGGGCATATGAGCCGTTTTGAAGATGCAAATTGGGGTGATACAAAATCCGATGCTTTAAGAAATGGCATACATACTTGCTTTTATACTAATGCCTGCCCTCAGGTTGTTGCTCTTAATAGGGCTGCTGGTATATGGGGGAAACTTGAAAAAGCGGTGTTAGAAAAAGGAATAACCAAGGAAGCTGGAAAACAAGCTAAAATGACTGTGTTCAACGGTCCGATCTTTAACGAAGAGAAAGATAGGATTTTTAAAGGAGTCGTTATCCCTATAGAATTTTATAAAGTTATTGTCTGGCTTGATGATAATAACAAACCAAAGGCTACTGCATTTAAGCTTTCCCAAGAAATGCTTGTTGATCCAATCAAATTTGATGAAAGCATGCGTGTAGAGCAAGAAGCCTTGGATATTGACAAAGATGTAAAGTTTAAAAATTTTCAGTGTAGCATAAAAATGCTAAGCAGATTAACTAATATTGATTTTAAGGCACTTGAGAAATTTGATACATTCAAAACTCAAGATGGCTCAGAAGAATTCGTAATTGAAAGTACAGATAAACTTGTCATATCCTAAAATATGGCTACAGGTTAAACAATAAAATTAAGCGCACGACCCGGTAATTTGCAGATGACTTATGTCACCATTACAAAATCGCTTAAATTAAGATTTTCTGATGTTCAGATTCGTTATTAAATACATCACGAGAATTAATCTTTTGGCTAGGACATTTTTAAATTGGTTAATCACCGATATCATAACGGCCCTTTCTTTTTTGTCTTCAGTTTTCGATAATGCCCACCTATATTTAGTAATCCTATCTATAAGCTCCCTGGTGGACATTCTCTCAATTTTATTTTTCAATGCTTGTGCTGACATGATTGGGTAGGGAAAGATGATATTATAAAAATTTCATTGACTAAGCTGATGGTTTGTCATTTAAATTTGATTGCAATGTCTACCTTGCCACTTCCAATAATAACACCATCAAAATCTTTATGATCCTTACCAGAAATCTTCAGCGCATTTTTCACAACAAAATTTGATATTTCATCAGGAGTATCAAAATGACCTAATGTAAATCCTTTGATTTCAAAAGCCACTTCATATTCATTGATGGGCTCGCTATTGATGAAAACGTATTTACCGCTCATTTTTTGAACTCGTGAGAGCGACAGATCTTTATCCTGGTGATTCATACTATCAACCGTCGCTGAAAGGATAAGAATAGTGGAAATACATGTTAGAATAATCAAGCCAAGCCTGGAGAATTTTACGGATGGTTTCATAAATCAAGTGTTTGGTAAATTATTGTTGTTTTTTTAACACCACAAATATATTAAAGCTATTAATATATAGTATCATATAAGACGTAATTTATTAAAGGTAACAAATGTGATGTTTTCTTTCTTTTTTTGTATATGGCAAAAGAAAAGCTTCAGGTTCAGAATGAAGACCTCAAACGATTGGGTGATCGCATCCGTACCCTACGGATTAAAAAAGGCTATAGCAACTATGAGAGTTTTGCCTACGATCATAATATTGCCCGTGCACAATACGGCAAATATGAGAACGGAGAAAATCTTCGATATACAAGCCTTTTAAGGGTTATAAAAGCTCTGGGTGTATCCATTCAGGAGTTCTTTTCGGAAGGATTTGAATAGCCGTAACATTACGCAATAATCCAGAATAATCCACAATTATCCGGATTAATGTGGAATAATCCGGATTAATCCTTTATGTGTATTATATACCAGATTCCATTATTTTAAGTAAATAAAATAAGCATCGATTTGTTGGATGGTTAAGTCAAGCATAAGCAATCCTATTTGAATAATCCGGAATATTCCGGATTAATGTGGATACTTATCGAATGAATACCAAAACCATTCCAACATTTGTTGCAGTTTTATTCACTCTGAAGTCAATGCCTTAGTTAATGCCCGTTTTGAGTAGTACAGAAGATTTCCTTGTTTCGCGATAACCGGCACTTTCCTTTTCTTTATTTCATATTGCAGCTTAGATGGCTTCAATCCGGTAAGCTTTACAGCATCCCGGAATGTAATCGCGTCTTTAGTATTATTTGCATCCGTCTTTCTCTTCTTTTTCATCCACTCCTCCAGTTCGATCTTGGAGAAGACCAGTCTTCTGCCATTTTTCCAATGAGGAATTTTCGATAGTTTAACATGGGCGTAAATATTCATCCTGGTCATTTGCAAAAAGGCACTGGCTTGTTCGACAGTCAGACTATCTTCATCCATACCAGAAGGTGAAGGTGTTTTTATGACAGTGACCTTTTCCTCAGTAAGAACATTGGGCTTTGCTTTTGCTGGCTTTTTAACCGGCTTATCTAATTTCTCACTTAACTTAATAATCAGCTTTTCAATATTTTCAACCTTTTCATAAAGATCAGCGATAGCCTGGGGAAGGGAATTAAAATCTATTTGCTTTTTCATTACGTGGTTTTGATTCAACTATAAATCAAAGTTACATGAAAAAGTTTACTCCCTACACGATATAAATAAGTTGTTAAATCACCGGTTTTTCGTATGGTTAAACCGGTCATAAGCAAATCTATCTGAAATAATGCGGAATATTACGCATTAATGAGGTAACTCTTATAGGAAGAACTTCTGATGAACCATTGGAAAATGCTTATAGTACGGTTAATGCTATTGAATAGAAATGATATGACAAGATAGCGTTTAGAGTGCATCAGCGAATAAATATACCAAAACCCACTTTCCCAATCGGAGAAAAACCGTTTGTACCAACTATCTCGTTAGTATATGGTAATTTTTCCGGCTTTTTAATTGATCCGAAATAAACTCCATAACCAAGTGAACCAGAAAAATATATTGCTTTAGTAATATTTACTTTGAGACCAACGCCAAAATGGTGTTCAAATGTCTTATATCTTCCAATACCCATTGTCATAGAAGAGTCAATATCACTGCTTTTTAATCTGGTCATCCTATAAGTACAATTATAAAATAAATAAGGAGCCAAAGTCTTAGTCATGGGATTGTGTATCAAGGATATTTCATGATGAGCAATTATTCCTGAAATACGCTTTGATTCGGGACAATAGTAAAATCCTACATGAAGGGTTCTTTTTCCATCATGGACAACTAATAAGATTTCAGAGCCAGTAGCAAATCCGCTTCCTGTTTTAAATTGATTGATTTCTATTCCATAGTTAGCTTTTTGTTGCGGTTCCATATTCTGCTGCCCATCTAGGAAAGTGGTCATTAATATTAGAAAAGATGTAATTGTCACTAACTTTTTCATATATACAATCTTTTCTTGGGTTTACGATTTGCCCATTGCAAAGATTTGTTTAGTTGCTTGATTTACATAAGTATATCAAATGATAATTTGTATGGATATGAATGACACTCTGTAATGAAATAGTTGATGTTCATCAATGAAATAACGAGTTGGAAAACGAAGGTCACTGCACTTATTGAAGGGAATACAAACCTTAATGCAACCTCTTACAAGTATTTTAATAAAGTTTGAAACAGATTCTCGACTCGAATTGGCTTTTGAATATAATCATCACAACCTGAAGAAAGAATATGGTGTACATCCAATTCAGATGCATACGCTGTCAATGCAATAATAATGATATTCGGTTTAATTGCTTTAATTTTTTTGGTTGCCTCCATACCATCCATTACAGGCATTTTAATGTCCATTAAAACTATATCAGGCGGATATTTTCCTGAACAGGCATCCAAAGCCTCAAGCCCATTCGAAGCTCTACTTACCTTTATTCCTTTGGAAATCAGTATTTCTTCAACCAACATGAAATTGTTGGTGTCATCTTCAGCAACCAGGATTTTCTTACCTGATGCGGTACTTTCCATACCTGCGAAAACAGGCATTACTTCTGAATGAAATGATCGGAATACTGGCTTGTAAGGTAATGTAAAAATGAATGTCGAACCCTGACCAGGCTTGGAGGACACTTTTATTTCTCCTCCCAAAAGATCAACATAGCCCTTGGAAAGTGCAAGTCCGAGACCAGTACCCCCGTACTTTCGGGTGGAAGAATTATCAATTTGTCTGAACCGTTCGAATATAAGATCATGCATATCCTCAGATATTCCAATACCTGAATCTTCAACAGAGAATTGAATGGTATTCCCGGCTATGGTATATCCAAATTTGACATAACCTTTGTGAGTGAATTTCAGGGCATTTCCAACAAGGTTGATCAGTATTTGCATCAGTTTAACAGAATCGGTAAACACAATGGATGATAACCCGAATGCATCTGTAAAATAACTTAGCGTTACCTCTGTATTCGTTTGATTTAATGAAAACTGGTCGTATACACTTTTCAGGATCTCATCCAGGTTGGTTTCTTTGTTTGTAACCTGCTCCTGCCCGGCATCCAATGTGGACAGAGCGATTATACCTGAAATGACGGAAAGCAATTGATCATTACTGACGTTAATAATATTTGCGAACTCTTTTTTCTTTTCCTCAGGAAGTTCAGAACTCCCCAGAATGGTAGAAAATCCAACAATAGCATTTAAGGGCGTTCGTATTTCATGAGAAATATTTTGAAGAAACGCCGTTTTCAGCCGGTCACTCTCCTCAGCCTTCTCCTTTGAACGCAACAAATCATCCTGAATCTTTTTTATTTCGGTAATATCCCTGGATATTCCAAAAGTACCTATTATTTCTCCTTTAGTATTTTTTAAGGGCATTTTTGTCGTAGAAACCCAGGTAGATGGCCTGTCAAACCAGACCTCCATTTCTTCTTTACCTATAAGTGGAACACCGCTCTTAATAATGTTTTGTTCGTCAGAATAAGCCTCTTGTGAATGTTCAGTTTTAAAAAAATCAAAATCACTTTTGCCAAGAGCCTTTAAGGGATCATCTAATCCGAAAACGCGTGCTAATGCTTTGTTTATTCTGATAAATCGACTTTCCAGGTCCTTAAAGTAAATATAATCAGGAATATTGTCTAAAAGCGAATGTATAAGATACTGTTCCCAGACCAGTTTTTCCTCCATTAATTTCCGCGCCGTAATATCCTCAAAAATAACACAAATCATACGGGATGAATCCGTGGGCCGATAGGCATGGCAGTGATACCAACCTTTGGTCGGCTCATGATACATGTCGAATATTTGTGGTATCCCGGTAGTGGCCACTTTCCCATAAACTTCAACCCAGCTTTTTTCAGTTCCAGGCCAAATTTCAAATACGTCCTTTCCAAAAACTTCTTCCTGTTTCACTCTTAAAATCCTTTCATAGGCGTCATTGAACAGTCCAAATCGAAAACTTACATAATTTCCCTTTTCATCAAATACAGATTCCCATACAATGAAAGCGTTGAGCATGTTTTTAATGATCAATTGCAATTCTGACGAAGTTTTTTGCAGGGATTCTTCCGCCTGCTTGCGTGCTGTTAGATCAAAAAGAAGAGCCATAAAATAATCCACTTTCCCATTGCTTTGCCGGACACATTTTACGGATAAACTCGTCCAGATAATACTTCCATCTTTTCTCACAAAGCGTTTGTCAATAGAATAACCATCCATTTCACCCTGCATCACTTTTTTAAAATTTTCAAGATCAAGGTTAATGTCCTCAGGATAGGTCAATTCAGACCATGTAAGAGCTATTAATTCCTCTCTGGAATAACCCAGCAAATAACAGAGGTATTCATTTACCTCAATCCATTTCATCGTGGGTGAGGTTATGGCAATTCCAGCTATGGAAAGTTCAAAATAGCTTCTGAAACGGGATTCACTTTCCAATAGCTTTCTTTCAGCATTTTTGCGATTTGTTATATCGCGGAAATACCAGACACGTCCATAATAATGATCCCCTTTTCCAAACATGGGTGATGAGAAACGCTCTAATATCATTCCATCTTTGAAATGTATTTCATCAAAACTCGTTTCCTGCCGGTGGTTATATAGATATTCCACTCTTGAGAGGAATTGTTCGGGATTTTCGATATTATTTACCATGTATTGCAATAACGCTTCATCGGACTTCTTTAACAGTAATTCCTGATGTATATTCATCATTTCCACAAACTTATTGTTGTAAGAAATGATGGCATCGTTTTCATCAACAATCAATATACCATCTAAAGAAACTTCCTGTTGAGTGGTGAGCAAAACATTTCTAAGCGCCAGTTCTTCTTCGGCTTTCTTTCGTTCTGTTATATCAGATACTGTGGTTATAAAAAACTTAGGGTTATTCTCTTTATCCCGCCTCAAATAAACCGAAATATCGGTCCATACAATTTGTCCATTCTTATGAACGAATCTTTTTTCAAAACGGGCGACAGAATCATCACCATTTAATAGTGATTTAGAAACTTCATCTGATTTTGATATATCTTCATGAAATGTGATATCCTGCCATTTCTTTGTAAGTAATTCGTCCCTGGTATAACCCAACATATTGCAGAACGCATTGTTAACCGTCAGTGATCCGTCAAGAGAAGTCATTGACTTTCCAACCGGAGAATACTCAAATAATTCACGAAAATTCTCTTCACTTTCAATCAATAATTGTTCATGTTGTTTACGTAGTGATATATCTCTGACTATAGCCCATATGCCATCATTTTCTCCCTTGTCATTCTTGAAAAGAAAAGATCGTATTTCAACCGGAAAAATTGTACCATCTTTTCTGATATATTCTTTTTCATATACATCTGAATATCCTTCTTTAAGAACCTGCTCTTTAATAATTTCAGCCTCAAAGGCATGCCATTTTTGTGGCGTAATATCAGTATATTTCAAAACTTGTAACTCTGATAACGTGTAGGCCAACATTTGCTCAAAAGCCCTGTTACAATTCTCAATAATTCCGTTCATAGTCACAAAGGCAAATCCATCCATCATACTCTCAAGGAGTTTGTGGTATTTGTTTTCGGCAAACCTTAGAGCTTCTTGTGCTTTCTTCTCTTTCTCTTTCTTTTTTCTATCTTCCACAACCGTTTTAACGGTTGCAGCAAGACCTTTCATATGTTTTTCTGATTTCATAATATAATCGGCTGCTCCTGCCCTCATCGTCTGGATGGCAATTTCTTCCGAACCGGTACCCGTTATAATTATAACCGGCAGATTAGGGTCGGTTTGCTTAACCATTTCAATAACCTGTAGACCTTCAAATCCCCTGATATTGAAATCACTAAGCACTAAGTCAAATATTTCTTCGTTGAGATATTTGATGAATTTCTCCCGGCTTTCTGCTTCTTTCACTTCAAAGACACTGTGATGATTTATGAGGAGGTCTCTGACAAGTTTACGATCATGCATATTGTCATCGACATACAAAATCCTGATTTTATCTTCCATATGCATTTCGAGTTTATGTAAATGGTATCTATTTATACTGGATTAGGTTGGAATAGTATAATATAGAATCCGGAATATTATTAATGATTTTCAAATAAACAAGATAACAGGTTAGCTTAGATAACGAACACTTATAAAGATAGTAATATTTTGCCAATGGTTTATGAGCTATTTACTCATTCACAAGGCTTAAAATCATGTATTATCCTTTCTGAGACAAGATCACAACATCAAAGATTAATAAATGATGTTTTTACTAAGAAATCGCCTCTTGCTAAACCGCATGTTGAGATCCGAACATTCGCTGCATAACCGAAGGTGGCTGAATTGTTTGGATTTTATTGTTCATCCTTCTCAGGCCAAATACCTTTAATACTGTTTAACTCATCCTGAAATTTAAAAAGACTCAATGGAATATTTTGCGATGCACCAGTCCAATGCTTTTCTCCAGGATCAACCCATATTATGTCGCCCCTATGAATTTCTTCAACCTTACCTCCTTCCTTTTGTATCCGACCTATTCCAGATAATACAAATAGAATTTGTCCAAGTGGATGAGTATGCCAGGCAGTTTTTGCTCCGGGTTCAAAATTAACAATTGAGGCAAATGATTTTTGGTATTTCCTTGGTTGAATACAATTTTGGAGTACTTCTTCGGAAAATTGAAAATTAGATCTAATGATTTCCATAATGACAAGGTTGTCTTTTGAAAGAAACAAATTGCTCTTAATTAAAGTTGAATGAGCAAATCTGATTGAGTTGACTTCTAGGTTAAAAAGCTTTCAATTACCGAGAAAAGCTTTGTTTTCTTAAAGGGTTTTGTAATAAATTCATCACAACCAGCATTCAAGCAATTTACCCTATCTTCCTCTGTAGCAAAAGCTGTTTGTGCTATAACCGGCAGATCTTTCTTCCGTTCTTTAATTTCTTTAACAAGGTCAAGACCATTAGCATCCGGTAATCTCATATCAAGCAGTACTAAATCAAATTTATTCAATACTTTATAGAAAGCCTGCGTTTCCTTTCCATTACGGGCAACCGAGAGGTTGAAACCACTGTTCTGAAACAGGTGTTTTATATATTCCAATGTATAGAAATCATCCTCAATTAGCAGTATATTCTTCACTTCCTTATGATTTATCTTTTTGTGATTCGATTCCTGTTTTTCAAACTTGCTTATATTGTTCTCAAAATTGATGGAGAAACTAAAAGTACTGCCTTTCCCTGCTTCTGATTCAACCTTAATATCACCACCCAATAAACTGGCATTCCCTTTGCAAATAGCCAGACCGAGTCCGGTACCTCCAAAATTCCTGTTCAGATCATTTTTTGCCTGTCTGAAAATTTCAAAAATGTAATCATGGTGTTGTGGGGCTATTCCAATACCAGTATCGCTTACAAAACAGGTCAGCTGTTTGTAGTTATGACCTTGATATCCAAATTGAATTTTACCGGAATCAGTGAATTTTATGGCATTCTCCAATAAGTTGTTGAATATTTGTTTAAGTTTCGTCAAATCCGTTGTGATTTCTAAGTTCTCCGGTGCTCTGACACATTCAAGCCTGATGTGGTCTTTCATAGACTGTTCAAGACGCTTACTGAAAACAAGATATAGCTCATTGAGTATTTCATTGAGAGAAACAGTTTCAAAGTAGAGCGAAGTAGTATTCGATTCCAATTTAGAAATATCTAATATATCATTGATAAGATGAAGGAGTTCATTTGATTTTAATATAATGATCGATGTAAATTCTTTAATTTCAGTATTTGTCAACTTTTTACTGTTCATTAATTCGGCAAAGCCAATAATGGCATTCATGGGGCTACGAATTTCATGACTCAGATTTGCAATAAATGCTGATTTCAGCCGAGCCGATTCTTCGGCTTTCTCTCTGGCAATAATTAAGTCCTGATTGACCCTTTTGATTCTTTCATTGGATTGTTTGAGATTTTCATTTGTACAGTAATATTTGTCATTGAGAATGCCCAACTGCTTATTCTGATCCATTAATTTCTGTTCATTGAATAGCAATTCATGTTCCTTTTCAATCAGACTTTGTTTTACCTGCGTTTCCCTTTTCTGAAGATCTATTTTATCAAGTGCATAAGAGATATCGTCGCAAAGTTGTGTGAACAGGTCAATCTCTTCAGTTTTAAAATAACCCACTTCATAGGAGAAGAGATTTATTGAGCCTATCATTATTGAATTTCTCATCAATGGGAATATGGCCATCGAACGGAATTTTTCAACCTCCAGTCTTTCACGCCAGCTTTTTAATCGTGTATCATTAATAATATCATTACTTACAAATCTTTCTCCCTCTATAAAGCTAACTGTCCTGGAATCCGATTCATTATTGTGAACGGTAAAATAACTGAATGCGTCAATTCTGCTTTTCTTAAGTCCACATTGAGCTAGACATTCAATAACGCCGGTGTTATCATTTTTCAAACCTACCCAACAAAGGGCATAGTCTCCTTCATTAAAAATAATGTTGCATACCTCGCTCAACAAGCTTTCCTTCTCACTGTTTTTCACAATAGCTCTTTCAACGTTATTGAGAAATTTAAATAATCGATTTAATTTACCTATGGTCTTTAAATCATTGACTCTCTGTGCATAAAAACTAAGATTTCGCTTATCTGAAATGTGTCGAAACAACAATCCCAAACTTAAAATAATAAGGGCTACACTACTGTAAATAAGTAATTCCCTTACTCTTAAACCTTGAAATAATTCACTGGTGTCCTTCTTTACAACGATTTTCCAGTCAAAATCAGGTACCGATTTAGAAACAGCCAAAACATTATGACCACGATAATCAGTCCCCATTAGTGAAGTTTCTTCGGCCAAAATTGCTTTAGCAGCAGGAAGATTTGGTGTCGATACAGGTAGTTTAAATGCTAATGATGTCTTGGCTCGAAATCTTAGTTGATTAAGGTAAACAATATCATCACCTACCCTTTTAACCAATAGAATTTCTCCACTTTTACCTGCGGAAGGCATTGACTGAATCAATTTAAAAAATCCTGATTCAGGGTCAAGGATGAACTCAACGGCGCCGATTTTATGTCTCTGACCTTCATTAATTTTTATAAGGGGGACAAAAATCGGAATAAAGATGGTATTCTGAAACTTGGTAAGAGTTCCGAATACAATCCTTTCTTCATTAAGGCATTGTTGAACACCATCTTTTGTTATGTTTAGCCTTGACCAATCCATTGTATCGCTACCAACAGAAAACAGACTGTTCCATGTATTATTTTCGATTATTGTAAAAGACCGGTATTGATGATTGTTTACTATCGGGCTTAACCAGTCTTGTATCTCATTGGCATAAGTGTTATTTCCTGTTTTCAAATAATTGTAAACTGAATTAATAAAAGTTTGATTTCCTTCCAGGAATCTTGCTTCACTGTATCTTTCGTTTCTGAAATCTGATATTTGATTTATCTTCAGCTGAGCGATTGACTCTAATTCTGAGGTTCGGGTTTCAATAATTTCCCTGCGAAGAGCTCTGTTTACTATGATTCCCAGGAGGAGTATAATTAGTGAGATTACTAAAAACAGAATATGTGAACGGTTTCGATTTTTAGAACGCTCATTATCAGTATCGTTTGTGGTGTTTGCCATGTTGAAATCCTTTCATGAAACGAAAACATCGAATGAATAAAGGAACAACTTCAGAAATCTAATGTTTATGCAAGTTTTAGGATTATTCGCCTGTTAAGTTTATTTCATATGATTTATCCCACCATGAAAAAACATGATTTATCTGAATAATGATGAACATAATAGTATTGAAAGACGTTGCCTTTTGTAACCTGCCATTAAGTTGCAATCTGGTCTTTCTCAATAATGATACCTCCCGGTTTAGTAGCCTGTTCAGCCCCACTGCAACTTTCTTTTTGATTTTTGTATACCAATAATCCTTTTCAAGTGGAGAGTCCGCATATAAGTACCTTTTGATGGGCTCTTCCTCAATTAATGGATCATAGCTATTCACAATCCGAAATGCCCTTAACAGAAAATTGCGGTATTCCTGTATTATATTATTTAAATCAATCATATAGTCAGAGCAAATTTCGATTAACTATGTATAACAATTCAGCAATAATTATTACTTCAAAAGACTTATATATTTCTATCAGCTTAACTGGTTATCAATACGGTTAAAAACTTAATTAAAAACAGTAACTTTCCGGGTATTAATGAGTCTTTACTTTATTTATAGTAAACACGCATGGAAGATACGGTCCTAATGTCGGCTGTAATAGAAGGAGATCCGGAGCTGACCGACTTATTCAGTTAAAGGCTGTTGGCAAGAAGTAAATTTAAGTAGATGGGGATATGCCGGTTAACCATGCTTTAAACCTGAGGTTAACTGAAGACAGATTGTGGCTTGTTCCGGCAATAACCTATTTATTTAATTGTTTCCTGATCTTATCTAATAGTATTTGCTTATGAATAGCTGCTTTTGTCGTAAAATAAGCCTCGTCCCTGTTAAGTGCAACTATCTTATCGATATGCTGAAACTTTCATAATAATTATGATCAGCCACGTAAAGATCAGTAGAAGCGTCCAGATGCACCCTTGCTGACAATTCCCTGCCCGGCTCAAAAGACTGTATATCTTTGAGAAATCTATTGGCAGCCACAATGGGTTTTATTGTATACCATGTATCAAGTCCTCCTATGCGACTTGATATTACTATTTGCGGATCGGCAGTTGGGCAGCCAACGGAAAGCCCGTTACTGAGAAAAGCGATATTAAGATTTCAATTTCACACAGCCGGACTGTTTTGCTGATGACAATGGGTAAAGATGAACAGGGATGCGATATCGAGTACGTATGCAAACGAGATAGAAAAGAATGGGAGTTACTTTTCGAGGGTAGATTTTTAGCCCCAATTGGACAATATAAACGAAAACTGGCATACGGTTCCAATACGATTGTCTTTTGCAAAAGACCCAACGAAAACAGTATACCTGTAATTAATGAGCTACCGGTTGAGTTGGTTAATGAAATAGTTAAGGTGCTATTCTAATAGTTATCAGTACCATTAGTCCGCTCTAGTTAGATCCATAAAACAAGAAGCTGCCTAAAAAGACATAAGGCAGCTTCTTGAAATGTTAAAGTTATATTGATAAATAGTAAAAGTCAACTTTTCAGCGAAGGTTTGAATTTTGACGAATTTGTTATTTATCAGAAATACTGCTTTTGCCGGGCACCGATAAAGAAAATGGTAAAGGACATAATTATCCCGAAAATTCAGATAAAATTATGTAACCGTTTGAAAGTTAACTATGTCAAATATATGTTATCCAAACTCAAATACTACAATTATGTTAACATCCAATCTGAAAATCGGGATCAGAATGATCGCCCGACAGAAAATTTACGCTCTAATCAATTTGGTTGGACTGGCTGTTGGATTAACAACTTGCCTTTTCCTCATATTATACATCATAGATGAATATCGCTTTGATTCTTTCCATAAAGATGCTGAACGAACATACCGTGTCAATCTTTACGGAAAATTGGCCAGCCAGGAATTTAATACTTGTTATACAGCAGCGCCGATCGCTGCAGGTATGAAATCGGAATTTCCTGAAATTGAAGATGCATGCCGCATTGCCATCTGGAATGATCTTCCGGTTCGATATAATGAGATCAGCTTCACAGAGAGCAAGGTACTGGTGGCTGATTCCAATTATTTCAGTTTTTTCAGCTTTAATTTACTGCAGGGGAATAAGTCTTCTGTATTGAATGAACCTAACGGAATGGTACTTACCGAATCTATGGCTGGACGCCTGTTTGGATACAAAGGACAGGGCGATAATTCTCCGATAGGTAAAACTGTGATAATTGGTCCGGATAAAAAGGTATTCAAAGTATCGGGCATAACAGAAGATCCGCCTCATCATTCACATTTTCATTATAGTCTCATACTGCCCATGGAATCCTGGGAAGGAAGTCACAGTCCGATATGGTTAGGCAGCAATGTTAATACTTACCTTAAGCTGGATCCTAATACATCCTGGACTGAACTTCAAAACAGGTTTCCGGAATTGGTTAAAAAATATGTAGGACCACAGGTTCAGGCAGCGATGGGAATTAGCATGGATGACTTTATAAATAAAGGAGGCGCATATGGTTTTACACTTCAACCTATGCTGAAAATTCACCTGAAATCTGATCTGGATCGTGAACTCGAGCCGGGAGGAAACATGAGCACAATTTATATCCTGATTACCATCATCATTTTTGTACTGGCGATAGCTTGTATAAATTTCATGAATCTTGCAACAGCCAGATTTTCAGTCAGGGCAAGGGAGGTTGGAGTGCGTAAAACAATGGGTGCTTCCAAAAAAATACTTATTTTCCAGTTTCTGAGCGAATCCTTTTTAATGACCTTCCTTTCATTTCTCCTTGCCCTTGTCTTGATAGCCACCCTAATGACAAGGTTTAATATGCTTTCAGGAAAAGAACTTGATCTGAATATGTTCATCCGTTTTGATTTCATCCTGGGGATCATTGCTTTTCTTTTGATTATAGCGATAATTGCGGGCAGCTATCCTGCATTCTACCTTTCATCATTTAAACCAGTGGAAGTGTTGAAGGGCAGGATAAAGGCCGGCAAATCGAGCAGTCTGATCAGACGAGGGCTCGTGGTGTTTCAGTTCTTTGTCTCAGCAATCCTGATTGTTTCCACCCTCATAATTTATAAACAGCTGAAACATCTGGATAAGAAAGATCTTGGTTTTAGCAATGAAAATATCCTGGTTATAAAAAATGCGGATGCACTCGGTAATAATATAATTTCCTTTAAGAATGAATTAAAAAGCATGGCCATCTTTAAATCTGCCAGTATTGTTGATATGGCTCCACCTGATGTGGATGGTTCGGATGTTTTTTTTCCGGTAAAAGAAGATGCTAAAGATGTTGGATTTAATTATTTCACGGCCGATGAAGATTATCAAAATACACTCGGTATATCCATGGCTTCCGGAAGATTTTTTTCAACTGAATTCCCATCAGATTCAAGTGCAGTTATTATAAACGAGGCAGCTGCAAGATTCATTGGATGGAACAATGCTATTGGAGAAAAATTAAAGACTCATTGGGCTTCGATGAATGAACCCCGCACTATAATCGGAGTTGTTAAAGATTTCAATTTCCAGACACTTAAGAAAAACATCACGCCACTTGTCATTTTCCCGGGTTCTGATGGAAAAATACTTTTGGTAAGAATCGGTACACATGATATTGTAAGCGCAGTTGACCAGATTGAATCGAAATGGAAGAACTTTACCGATGATGCTGATTTCCGGTATTCGTTTATCCATGAGGACTTTCAAGCCAAATTCAGAAATGAGAAGCAATTTGCCCAAATTGTTATGGTATTTACCTTTCTGGCCATACTCATTGCCTGCCTGGGTTTATTCGGTCTATCTACTTTTATGGCTGAACAACGTCGTAAAGAAATGGGCGTAAGAAAAGTGCTGGGCGCTTCTTTTTCTTTATTACTGAAAATTTTGTCAGCAGAATCCCTGGGCCTTATCGCTGTTGCTTATGTCCTGGCAGTTCCGGTTACCTGGCTACTGATCCACTGGTGGCTTAACTCGTTCGCATATCATATTGGTGCAGATCTGATGACTTTTATATATGGCGGACTCATAATTATTATTGTGACAATATTGTCTGTATTGTATCAATCGATTAAGCTGACTAAAGAAGATCCGGTGAAAGCATTGCAATATGAGTAATCCGGAATGGTGCCTTTATATGTCAGAACACCATGTTGATGATACAGCAGATCTATGCCAGAGTAAATTAACCAGGTAACGCCGGAACGAGCAGGTATGAACTACCTGTATCGCACTGGTATGAGCTGGTTTCTTCAATAAGGTTCCAATCCTTATTGGATCAAATTCTGATAATTTAAATGAAAAAATTTAATTATCTCTATAATAAACATTTCCCATATTGTCCACGAGATAACTCCTTTTATCTCTAATTTCAAAATTAATCACACATCGATCCATATTTTCAGGTACGGGATTCTCCAATGTCATTATTCTGAAATTCTCAAAGTCATCCTCCGAATAAAACAAGGCCCATGAAGAAAGAACATAAACTTCATTATTTCTTGCTTGTATTTTATCAACATGAAAATCTGCAGCGAAAATTTGATTAATGGTTGCACCTCCATCTTTTGTCTTATATACTTTGTTCTCTGCAACTAAATACCCTTCATTTTCATTTACAAAGAATAACTTTGAGATTTTAAAATCAGTAGCAAAGTAGAAATTCCAGTTGATACCTCCATCTCTGGAAATATAAACTTTATCTAGAGACGTTAAAAAACATATTCGCTTATCATCACCTAATGCAAAAAATATATAAAACCTTTCCAAGCTAGTTAAGGAAGAGTTGCTCCAATTTTCTCCTCCATCATTTGTGATCAAAAATTCCGAATAACCACTTTTATATATAATTCCGGTATCCTTATCAATAAAGTGCATTTTTTCATAAGATTCGAGTTCATCAGAAATTATCAATTGCAGTTTATTAATTAATCTATCGGACTTATAAATATTATAATTTGATCGAAAGAAAATATTCTGTTCAGTCAAACAAATTTCATTAATAAATACATGGAAACTATCGGTTAATTCAATTATTGAATCTGGCCATACTAGATATGTCCGGTAAAAATTCGTGACACGATTTTTCCCGTATAAAAAGAATGTTGTATCATCAAGAAAGGTAAAATTTACATCATGATTTAATGAAACATGATCTGTAGTATCAAACAATTTTCGATGAGAAGTAAGATGCCAGTCCAAGTTAACATCATCTTTGTTGCAGCTGGTTATAAGCAAATAGAAAATAGAGGCTTTAATTATAACAAGTGCAAAGGAAACTATGGTTTTCATTATAATTCTGGTTATTTAGTTGAAATTTTACCTTGTTCATAAATTAGTTATTTTATGATCTGATAAGCATTTTTAAACTATATTATCAAAGTGATCGGGGAACACCATTGAGGAAATGAACCCTAAACGCCATTGAATTCATATATTAATGTTTACAAAACATACTACTAAGTGCTGGTATTTTCATTCAATCCAGAAGTTTTTTAAATTATAAACTTTTGATTTTAAATTACAAATACACTTTTGTAAGGATACGAAAAAAATAAGTGTTTGTTCTATGTTTATGGATATACTTACCTGACCTGTATTAGGGGAAAATCGGATGTAGCGATACAGTAGTTCTTATTTAAGCTTTGTACGTTAGTTATATTAAGAAGAAATCTTATAAGTATTTTGAATATTTGATGAATATTATTTAATTGAAAAGTAACTTATTAATATCAAATAACATGGGATTAAAAGGTGGTTGGTTAAATAAAGAAATAAAACACTAAGTGGAATCTTTGTCAAAATTGTCATTGTCAAGCTTTGTACAAGCTTCTGCCTCAACTTATTACTAATTGCCGGAATCGGTGCTTAAAAGGTGGAGGAGAAATCATATTTCTTCGTATTTGGTGGATTGGTTGCTCTCCTGAAGCATTGGTTCGAATCCTTAATGGACTAAACAACCTATGCAAAATCTAAAGAATATTTTTTGGAAGTTAGGATAACTTTTTTTTTTTCACAAGAGTCGAATACGGTTTTCAAATGGATACTGAAAACCTGTTTAGATAACATTGTTTTCAAATAGGTTATTCATAAATTGTGCACTAGTAAATGCAGCAAATTTTTTCCAATTTATTTGATCTGTAGCATCCATTTTATCATACGTGAAATCCATAACAGATTTGAAAATAATAGGTTTTGTTTTACCTTCATTTGCATAACGACAGGCTCTAGCAATACCATAGCTCTCCATTTCAACAGCAATTGTTTTTCTGTCAATTGACTTCAAATTATTTTCAAAGAATCCTTGTTTGTCGATAATCATTGTGCTACAGGCCATTGGTTCATAATGCAATTTTATATCTGCTTTTAGCTTTATAGGAAAATCATCCTTAATTTTTTTATTAATATTATCTATTATTTTATTTTTATACTTATCATACTTATCCTTAAAATGATCAATACTTATAACAGAATCATCTTCTCTTTTAAACTTTTCTATATTAATTGATATCTGATTGCCATCTTTATCATATAAATTATCATAATCAATAAGATTGTTAAATTTATCAAATAATTCAACTTTTCCTAATTCACCCTTTTCATTTTTTGTTTTTATATCAGATAATTTCCCTTTTTGAAATGTATATACATTACGTGCCACAACTATATCTCCAAGATTACAATCCTCTTTAAATCCACCGCAAACACCTGACATTAATATATATTCTGGTTTAAATATTTCAATCATTTGTGTTGCCATTATAGACGCATCAACCATACCTGTATTAAATGGTATGCCTGCGACAACCTGTATTAACTGATTTGTTTTCAAATACCCAACATAATAGGTTTTATCTCCAATATTGATTTCTTCATTCTCAGGAAAATCAAATATTTTTCTGACCTGTTCAAACTCATCATCATAAAGTGCTGTAATTATGGCATATTTTATTTTTGGATACTTTGAATTTTCAACCTCTTTTTTAACTGCTAAAATATCAATTTCAATAGACTTCTTTGTAAAGATTCTTATATCATTTTTGGTAACTTTCTCCATAAACGAATGATAATGAACTATCCTTTCACTTTCTTTTCTAGTTCTTTGATAATTTTTGGAAGCTTTTTCAGCATCATTGGAAAGATAATGTATTTCTGGTATATTATATTCAGACTCGATTCTGGAATACTGAAAACTTTTATACAAACTGCCATCTGCACATTTGTAATGGCAAGCAAAAATAAATTTTTCATCATCATCTAGTGCGAGCCATATACTTTTAAAAGTTTCTTTTGAGTTAAAAGAGAACTTTTTCTTAAAAACAAATTCATCACCTAAATTCCTTTGGGTTTCTTCCAAATTGAAGTTTTCTTTAGTATCCCACATTAACAAAGTAATATCTGTTGAAGCCATTGGATTTATAAAAGTTTGATTCTTACTACTTGATAAAATGTTGTACCGATTGATTTAAATTGATAATCGAAAATATTATTTGGATACTTTTTTGCTTCTAGTAATTTCGATATTCCATTTCCACCTCCAGAATCAATTTCTTCTGAAATAGTATTGTAAATTTCCATTGAAAAAATATTATGAACTTTTTCTGGTTTAATATATATTGTGATCTTTTCCTTTTCTGCGCTATGCCTAAAATTATTAAATAAAGTATTAAGGATTATATCTGAAAAGTAAAAATCAGGAAAATCAATAAATATATTAGCGTCCATTTCGCCTTTCAATTCTATATACCTATTTGTACCAATTTCAGTTCTATTAAACTCAATAATTTTTTCAGATAATTTTGCTTTTAGCTCCGATGTGGTTGGCTGAATAAAAAGCCTAAAAAGATCTGTATTACAATTGAAATATTCGGATTGTAGAATCTTCAAATCGGATTGAATATTTGTAAGATTTGAATCATTGATGTTAAGAATTATTCTTTGATTAAGTCTTTTAAATATTAGACTAATTTCTTCTACCTGATTTGAAATTTTACTTGGGAAGAAATTAGGAAACGAACTATAGAATGATAATAATGGTTCGATAAAATTTGCAGCTACTTGCCAACTCTTTTTGAATTTGATCAAAGCTGATTCATCATAATTTTTTAGGCGAGTTGTTATATCTGAAAGCATAAAGCCTAAATTGGCGCTAATATTATTTAAATGAGATTTATCATTTTCAATTGACTCAAAATTCCTGTTAAGTAATAAAAGTTGATTTTCAAAGCTTCTGTTTTTAGGTAGAGTATGTATAAACGAAATAAAAACTTTAATCATCCTCCTTGTCTCACTTGAGAATTCACTACTTTTTTTAAATTTATTAAGTAACACAAGAAATTTACGATCAATATTTCTTTGCAAATCTGACAATTCTAAAGGGAAATATCTTAAAACCCTAAATAATAGATAGTTGAATGAAGTAGTATCATTTAAATTTATGAATTTTACAAAATTAGAAAATTTAGAACCTTCTTTCAATTTATTATATATTTGCTCCTCTTCGTTTAGAATAAAAAATAGATGAAATATGTCCCTTATATTCCAGTTATATGTTAAAGGCGAATTTGATAGATTTCTGGGGCTTTTAAAGATTAATACATCAATAAATTCTACTAATTTTTCAACAACATCTGGCATGATATTTTTAAGTCTTTCAAATACATGGGGTTCATAAGCAATAACAGCACATATTAATTCAATAGTCTTATATCTGTCTTCTTTTTCTTCTCTAAAACTATAAAGCTTAATAAATTCATTAAAATAATTGAAACTTTCTTTGTAGAAAAGATAACCAATAATCTTTCCAATCTCATCTCTAACCTTAATAATTTCCTTTTTTGGAATATTTCCATCTTTCCTTGGGAAATATTTGTATTCTTCATCCTTTGGTATAAGAATGTAATTAATTTCATTTGCTACTTTATTTATTTCTGTAGGTAAATTTGGGAGCTTTAAAATCCGAGATAACCAAATTCGCTCTTTAATATTTGGATTATCGTCTATGAAGTAAGTGGGGATATGCCAATAAGAACCAAAGAAAATTTCTACTTCAATTGTATTTGAGCCTTTTACAATTTGCGATATACTAGTTAGAAACTCTCTTTTATGCTCTGATACTCTACCTATAAGACATACTAATGTTATCTTTTTTGGTATAAAGTATGCCACATCATTTATCATTTGTTTCAAGGAGGCTCCAGTGCATGAGCCGTCATCCAAGATTAGGACTTGATTACCTCTAACAATTTCATTAAAATAGTCCGTAGTATGTGGAAATCTCCAACCTTCTTCTGTTGGATATCTTTCCAATTTATAGTTACCAATTCCTCTTTCACTTTTTAATACTTTTTGTTTAAATTTTACGAAATCTAGATTTTCAATATCAGATTTTTTAGGATAAAATATGTTTAATCCATTTGTATCAATCAATTCAATTAAACTGCATTTCCGGCCTCTGATAAGCTTTTTAGTTGTAAAAATTTTTTCAAAAAGTTTAATTCCAGATTCTTTTAAAATGTCTCTGGTTTTAAAGAAATATGGATGTAATAAATTATTAAAAACAAACGGGCCAATCCTTATATTATTTTCGTTAATTAAGTCTAAAAACTCAATATTCGAAAGAATTATATTCTCAGGATTAGTTTCTTCAATACTAAATGTAATAGGAACGTTTGTATAAGGATTTATCCTAATGATCTTATTATTTTTTATTGACTCCTCTATCGCAGGATTTATTTTTCCTGATTTATTGTCACGATAGTACTTCTTAATTGGATAGCTATGAATCTGAACAATTTTATCTTTAATACTTTTATAATCATTGATTGTTTCAAAATTATCTTCATGTACTGCATTAATAATTATTGAAATACATTTTAATTCTCCTCCAAATTCCTTTAAGTTATTCATTAGCCTACATGCCACTGCTCCGGTTGAAAGTACATCACATAATAGAATAAAATCAAAATCAGTTGCATTAGTAGGCAATTTGGATTCAATATTTTTGATATGATAATTGTCTAAATAAATTACTTCAGTGGGTGAATGTATTAAGTTTTGATCCAATAGCGAATCCGCTATCATGTGGCTGGATGATGTTATTGCTATATATTTTCGTTTACGTGGAATTTTAAATTCAGACAATTTATTTTCAATATTTTCATATAGTAACCTAGATACAATTTTACATAAATATCTATCATTTAACATTTTTACCATTTCATAGAATTCATGCTGATAGTAATTACCATTGCACAAATAAACATGTCCTTTCTCTTGGGAAATATATTTATCGCTATTTACCAATTCCTTAACCTCAAAGTATCCTATATAACTATGTATTTCATCTATGCTTGGAAATTTACTTGTTAAATTTCCAAAATTATCAAAATCGTTAAAATGACCTTTAATTGAATCTGGTGTAATAAAATCTTGCTTAGCAATTGAAAAAACATCTCCTAATAACTCATTAAGCTTTAGTTTATCTGATTCATTATATATACCTAACCAGAAAACCTCTGATTCATCCTTGTTATTAATATAAACCAGAGGTAGTGGATGGATTTTATAACTTTTGTCTAATGCTGAAAGGTTACTTAATTCATAATTAATTTCTTCAAGAAAACTCTTGGAAGGCGGATAGAATAATAAAAAGCAGTTATTTAAGTTAACGTTATGATTAGTTGTTAAATAAAACAATATCTTTTTTAATAATTGATGGTCATCAACATATTTTAAAGAAATAAGATTTAATAAGGGAATATTTTTGGGAAGCAATTTATTGAAATCTGAAAATAATTGATTATATCTATCTTCTTTTGTTATTAGGCCGGCATGTTTAATAATTTCATGAATACTTAGGATATTCTTATTAGTTCTCTTATAAGTGGGAATTTCAAGGTCAGGCTCAAATACAGAATAATCAAGATTTTGACTATTTATAATAGCCGGTAAATAAATTGTTATAAATGTACCTGGGAAATATAATCTTTTATCACCAAATGATTTATAAGCTTCATTGATTTTTTTGGTCTTGCTAAAATCATATAAAATTCTACCGTTACAACTTCTTGCAATTAATAATCCATTATACCTTTGAACTAGGCATATAACATCAAATAGCCCTCTAGGTATAAACTCTTCAAGTTTATTAAAATAAAATGGATTTTGAACTTGATGTCTTGAACTATTGTGTTTAAAAGCGAATCTGAGAATTTTGGAATCATCGGAAATGTCAGTATTAGATTTTTGAAACTCACTTCTTAAAGTATTGCAAATGCCTTCTCCAAAATCAAGGAATGAGTAAGTAATGTAGGATAGATTTTTATACTTTTTATTCTCTTTATCATAAAAGAAATCTATTGATTCATCAATTTCTTCGGTTTTAAAATTATTTTCCAATATATCTTGAATCCTGTAACCCTCTTTCTCTGCTTTTTCTTCATTTAGTTCCCCTTTGATTGCTACACTCATAAATGCAAATTCATTGTCTGATGAAAAAAAGGATTTATTAAAATGGTCAAGGAAATTCTCATATAATTCTTTGCTAATAATATTCCCAAAAACGCCATTTACAAAAGGATGCTCGCAATTGTATATTTTTACTATTTCCTTAGTGGCATCATTCAAAGTATGATATCCATTTAGTTCCTCAATTATGCTATTATCGTCATAGTTTATAATCTTGTCTAATGCAACGAATGGAGTAATTCCGTACATATCATAAATTTGCGCTCTATGAAATCCTTCCTTTTTGTAAATATTTTTAAGCGATTCTATAGTAGAATATGTTATACCTAAGTATTTTTCACACTTATTAATATCAAATATCTTCCATAATCCCCATACTTCCCATATTTGTATTATTTGGACCGCGACTCGCCTTGGAACTTGAGTTGTAGGCGTACCTTTTTTAAAAAAGGTAACTTCGAAATCCGTTTTTGTCTCCAAAAAATATTTTAATATACTCGTAAAAATTAATAATCCTTGGTTTGACATCCATTCCGTTTTGCTTAAATCGAAATAGTATTTATCATTTGGATTAGTTAAAACATTGTTATAGATGCTATTTACAAAATCATCTAATTGTTTTTCTGAAAACTTCTTTTCAAACGTAATATTCATTGTCTACAGATATTGTATTAGAGAGAGTATACTTATGCAAATTTTGGTTTAGGGATCAGCTTGTCATATTTACTAGGCATTCTCATCGTCCTGGAATAGTAAAGTTGAATGGCTAAAATTGGCTTTCTTTTTAATCATTGTGATATACAATTAATCAAATATTAAAAACATTTTTGAACTGTTTTCTTTGTAGTTTAGTTATTCAACCCTTGCATACAATTATTTATATTGGCGGTTTTTCCTACTAATATATAAATATTTAGCAAATATTGGTAGGTTTTCTATTTGAATTGACTACTTTTATTGAGGTAATATATCTGATTACCTTTAATTACGTTTCCGTCACTGAAATGGAACGCAGAGCAACTTAAATCAAATAAAGTAAAGAATATTAAATACATACTAAATAGAAAACAAAACGGCCATATAGTGGCTTAAGAGGTGGAAGATCATTATTTACAAAAACAACATGTTGTATATATGCATATTGAAGGATACAGTTCCAATCCTCAACGGACTTCCTCAATACCCATTAAGCTTATTACAATCAAAGGTCCATTTATGATGTTTTCAATCAATGGATGTTTTACAGCTGATTCCCTTTCTCATAGCACATTTATATATAGCATCGGACAGACTACCCTAATCCTTTAATACCTTAACCGCTAAAAATTGCCGATTTTTGGAATCCTGAACAAAAAATATCTGGTATTTCAAACAAATTTTCTCAGAAGGGAAGGACGACACCGGTTACCTTATTACCAATTTAAGACAAATCGTACGTTGAACACCTTACTGATAAAGAAATCTAGAACTAATTAAACTTATTCTACAAAAACCAGGATTCCGTGCTGCTGTTATAGAACCTTTATTGTTCTCATTAATTTATTTCCAATGTCCTTCCATTCACCAATTACAGGCATTTCACAGGTAAAAGCACTCATCATAACTTTATCCTCCAAGCTTGTAATTAACATTAAGTTGTAGACCTTATTATTTTCACCCTGGGAAATGAATTCTAAAACAACAAAGTCTTTCATGTTGATTTTCTCTATCTTACTATCAATAAAATCAATTGTAGGATTACTTTTGTATCTGGAAGTTAATTGTTCTAAAATTTGATGCATTTCGGTTTCAAAAGCCTTTTTCTGGGTATGTTGCAATGAAATATTTACATTTCCTTCGGGATTTCTAAAAATAATATCTGGCCTTCGTTTTGGGTCAGGATAACTTTTTGTCATTAATTCCAGACTAATTTTATTAAAGTTAGGTGGCAAAAGTATTTCTACTTTATTTGATAATGCTAATACAGAATGCATCGGAATAGTATTCTCCTGTTTATTGCTTCTTTCTTCTCTTATTTCAGCTTCTTTATTTTCACCTTTCGGCGAATTTGTACAAGAAAAATCTAAACAGACAAGTAAAACCAAATATAATATTTTCCTAACCATTCCTATTATTATTATTTTATTAATATAACCATTACTAATAGTCCGAAACTAAAAAGCACATACGTTAAAACCTTTATAGCTCCTTCAATTTTTTTTATTTGTATCATTTCATAAGAAGAAATAATCTTTTTATACTTTGACGTATGAATAAGAAAAAAATAATTGAAAATCAACATAACTAAAAATGTTAAAAATATTAACTGCAGATTAATATGGGGGCTTTCAAGAATAAGTTTATTAAACAACTCAAATAGCGTAATTACATTAATTGACTCTAAAATACTTACGATAACAAAGGAAGCATATGCACCCCCTTCTTTGCCGTAATTTATAGAGGCAATTTTATATATACTAAAAAACAGATATTTTATTCCTTTCAAAAGCATAATATAATTTTCTATTCATCCAACCAATTATAAAAACTATCAAAACCACCTGAGGCATCAGCTACAGATACACTAAAAGAAATAATTGGTCCAAAAACAGGTATTAAGTTTAAGCCTGCTGTTACAACTGATACTCCTAATCTTCCCCAGTTACCTGCAGAAGGGTTATTAGATACATTATAGATATTTACTCCAATTGAGATACCTTCACCTACCCAACCAATTGTAGTGGCTGTTTTACTAATTTTCCCAACAACTTCAGCCCCTAGAGCATCAATTTTTGCAATTCTTGCAAAATCTCTAACTGCATTTACTCTCTTTGCATCAGCAGATAGCCCAGCTAACGCACCCACTACACCTATCCAACTTGTGTATGGACCTAATGGATTGCTTATATTTTGAAAATCATTAACCCCTGATCCAGAGGTAGCAATTGTGGGTAAAATCCAATATGCTGCGGAAGTTGCACCACCTTCTAATCCTGTAATGCCATTACTGAGTAGTTGGTTGAAGGAGTAATTTCTAATTTCTTTCAGTAATGCATATTGCTTTTGACCATTATAATTGCAGCTATAAAGTTTATAACCATCCAACAAAGCTTGTGCCACTCCAAGTGGATCAGGACCGGAATAACTTGTACCAAATTCGCTGGTCCTATTGTAAGCAAAACTCCATTCAACTGTTGCATTTCCATCACTGGTTGAACGGTATGTACCACTGTACCAGTCGTAATAAACACCATTAAGACCTGTGCCATTAATGCCATATCCAGGCTCACCATAGTTGGATTTTCGTCCGGATATTTGACCTCCTAAATTATGAATAATTAATGGCGGATCAAGTGGCTCATAATCCTTGCGCTTAAATATAAACCCACTTGGATCTGAATACTTAAGCGGATTATTAAGACAATATACGTACCGATTGAAATTTTGCGTAAATCCCAGATTCTGAATATATTTGTCAGCACTTAAAAATTGTCCAGTAAGAGGATCATATAGCCTTCCATTCATATTAATGAGCTTAAACCATGGCAGATGTTCATGACCTGTAAATCCTCTATCGGCGATCATCAAGGCGGGTTCTGATCCGGGAACATATTTTGCCCATGTAATAGGATCTCGCATTCGTCCCCATGCATCATAATTATATTCAGCGACCACGGAATTTGAGGTATTCACTACATGTGTGATACTGCCAAGATGATCTCTTAGTAAATAATAATACACGGGTGAACCATTATTGGTAATTACAGCCACAACAGGAGCAGTATAAGCATTACCTCCAATATACGTATATTTTTTAACAGTACCAATAACGCTGTCTTTCATAAACCGATTTGTAGGATACCATCTGGTTACTACATGATTACTTCCATTTTGGACAACCATTCTTTTTCTTTGATTATTATAACCATATAAAAAAGCGGCATTATAAGTTCCTTCATTGATAAATTTTACACTCTCAAAAGATGTATAGGTTATGCTATCATTCATAGCAGGTGTTATGATTCCCGTTGAGTGAGTGATACTACTTAATGCATATGGCTTGGCAGATAGAGAATAATTCATAGTACCGACATCACTTTTGGTCGTGATTCCACCCTTGATTGCATCATAAGCCATGTCCTGTAATGTGGTTGTTCCAAAATAAACATCATCCAGCCTGTCCAAATTATCATAATGAAAATACTCAATAGCTCCCGGCATGTGTAACGGATTATTGCGCATTTCCAAGTTTCCTGTAACAGAATTAAATGTATAAGAATTTAATCGGATAGAACCTGTCTGAGCATATGTTAAATCTCCATATGAATTATAAGAATTTGTTGTAGATAAATTACTTCCATAAGTACCATTGGTGACCTGCTGAAATTCATTCATGCCGGTGATGGTCCATCTGGCTATCCCACCTGCAGAAATAGAACTTAAATAACCATTCGCGTTATATGTATTTTGTTCAATTATGCCAGACGGATGAGTAACGGTACTATCCCTCCCTTTCACATCATATCTGAATGATGTTGTAAAGGGTGACGATCCTGGAATTACATCCGTGATGGTACTTACCCTTCCTTTCGTATCATAAATAAATGAACGTGATATATTTCCCGGAGAACTAATACTTGATATTTGTTTATTTGTATTATAGACTAACGATGTAGTTCCTTCTGTAGTAATCTTATTATCAATTCTCCCATCAGATAAATAATTAATAGTGGTTTGCTGATTCCTCGCATTTGTTTGAGTTATTATTTCTCCAAAACCGTTATAAACAAATAAGGTAACCCCTGCACTTGTATCATTCAATTGAGTTTGATTTCCAGCTATATCATACCACATTTTAGTTTTCAAATTGCCAGGTGCGTCAATCGATTTTATTTTGCCATCGGGATAATAATTATAGGTAATTGTGCCTCCGGCATCTGTTGCAAGGCTAATTGTGCCATCAGAGTTAATCGATTTTGTAAATGTTTTTCCGGCAGTTATTTCGGTTATTGTACTTCCTGTATAGGACCAAGAGGAATTTCTTCCAGAGGGCTTATAAAGATTCGTTTTTCTTCCATAGTTATCATAAAGTAACCTATTCCAGATTATGGAAGTTGGAGAGGCTGTTGAATAGTAGGGTTCTGAAACACTATCTACTTGATTTTTAATATTATATTTTGTCACTTTATAAATCCATGTGCCGTTAAAGCCTTTAACATCGGATCTGATTTCCCTACCATATTTGTCTAACCATTGTTTTGCCTGGGAACCATCAATACTAGTTGACAGAACTGAATATCTGGCATTTTTTGGGATAGATAATGGCGTTTCCCATGCCAGGCTCAAAGTTTTTTGAGAACCCAAACTTGACTTTATAATTGTCTGTCTTCCTAATTCATCATATGTGTATTTTAAATAATTGCCCAGAAAATCGGTTTGTGTGTCTAGTCTACCATAAACATCATAAGAACTGGTTGAAACATGGTTTAGCGGATCAGTTACATAAAGGATTCTTGTGTGATCAGTTAAATAGTCGTATTGCTGAGTCCTGGTAGTACCTGTTATGATGGAATCTATCTGCTTTTTAACTAATCCATAACCCCAATATTCATACCTATGGGTTATCTGATTGTTGCTACCGGCAAACCAGGTTTCACTTTTCAAATGATTATTATTGGAATCAAAAATCCTCGTTCCTGTCCTTGTTATCGTAGCAGACCCCGTTTTAGTATATTGAACTGTAGTTGATGTAGGCCTACCCAACAACCATTGGGTTGTGGAAACTGTATTATCATAGATATTTGTTGTAATTTCAGTGGGCCCGCTACTATATCGCTTTTTAATGGTGGTTGGATTTCCGTAATTATCATAAACAACCGAATCTACCACAGCTTGTCCTGTAATTTTATTGACAGTAAGATTTTTTAACAAATAGGGGAATATATACTTTCTGGAAGGATGTAAAAGAATTTCTGACCATGTGTATGTAGTTCTATTCAGAGTATCATTAGCGACTGTACACTGGTAACTCTTTAATGGACGTGGATAATAATATTTTACATTATATCTTGTACTTAGATAGCCATTGATACTTTCACTATAAGCTGCATTCGTTACATCGGTGGTTCGTAATTTTGTATAACACAAGAAGCCTTTGCCTTGCAAATGTTGTTTAAAACCTTCATAATAATAGGAAAGTGTATTATACCCGCCCTTCCCGTTTTCACTTTGGATTGAAGAAACAATAGTCAACGGACCTTGATAATCTCCTATCGGGAAAACAGCACCAGTCCCCCTTTGATAAACCGTTGTGGGAGCCTGGGATAGCTTGGTATAAAACACTTTTTGAACTGAACCTAACCCGTTTGATACCTTTTCCAATAATACGTGGGTATTACCGGTACTCTTATTTATTCTATAACCAGCCCACCATGAAGCTTCAGCATCTGTGTATAAGATATCCGCCCTTGCATCTCCATTAAAGTCAGCCAAGTAGATATTATTTTTATCAGTTGGAAAATACGAGAAATAATGAGTGTAAAAATCTATACCTGAAGTCATGTTGATATAAAAATATGTACCTGTCCAGGATAAATTTGGCGACGTTACCATTAAATCTGAAGTACCATCTCCATCAAAATCAGTTACTCTCACATAATCATTTTTTAAATTGGCTTTCTTTTGCGGAATATTGATCTGCTCAAAGCCTGCACCTGTTGACAATTGTATCTGCCAGGTTGTCCAATCAACCTCTGTGCTTCCACTTTTTGTTCCATACAAGAAAACATCAGTTTTTCCATCACCATTGAAATCACCCAAATCAAAAAAGTGATTGCTTGAAGGAAAAGTAGAAGTGTACATTAAGACTAAATCCGAGTTTATCAGAGTATAAATTTTTGTACCAGTAGATTCAATACTCCAAACATCATCCTTACCATCACCGTTAAAATCACCCGTTAAAACTTCCCCGGTTATAGTACTACTGCTTATACCGCCTTTAACATTTATAGTGGTAGTTCCCATATTGCCATTTGAGGTAACAAGAGAGAAAACCGAACAGTTACCCGCATTGTCATTTATACAAATGTCATAGGCTCCATCACCATTATAGTCTGCCCCGGTTACTTCATTGTCATCCTCAAGTTTGTCAATGAACCGGCGTTTTTTACCACTCACACCCGAATATTGAGATGGCGTTCGGTTAAGCGATATGGAATAAGGCCCTGACAACGAACTGCCATTAGAGGTCATAAAATAAAAATTGGTATTACTGCTGGTTCCAGTTTCATATACTAAGTCGTCTTTACCATCAGCATTCAGATCTATAGCCCTGATATCTCTTAGCTGGCTTATTACCGTAGTATTTGTAAAATAGGAATTGAAATTATCATTTCCATCACCGAGGTAAACACGGATACCTGTCCAGGTTGCACCTTTTGCAGCATCAGGAAGACAAACAAAATCAGCTTTACCATCACCATTGAAATCACCCGTGCATAAAATTGAATTGTAAGTTAAATAACTATGAGATTTGCTTGTAGGTGTACTAAACCCTACAGAACCAGGAATTTGATATGAAAATGCTGTTGAATTAAGTCTCCCAGTTCCAGTTCCATATTCGATAATTTCATTAAGTACACTATAGTAATTATACGGTGTCTCAAGTTTATTATATTTGAATTCGTACTTCTTTAATAAAACAGAATTATAGCTAATTTCAAGTCTATCCAAAGAGAGCCAATATTCGATTTTATTACCCTTTAAGTAACTAATATTCTTTTCTGATTTCTGTTTGTAATAAAAGGTTATTTTATTTGGGCCATATGTAATCTCTGCAGGATATAAGGTATTATTATCTTGTATATAAGAATAGTTAATATCATTACCAAACAAGTCAGAGATTTTGGAGACATACCAACAAACAACCGGGTCTGCACCTACGATTTTTTGTTTGGATGATAAGGTATGTCCATATTCATACTTTAATCCACTTTTAGTCTCAGCAAAAAACCAGGAGTCGGCACCCATAAAGTAACCGGTGTTGCCTTTGGGGGTAACTCTTGTAAAAATATCATTATCTGTTTGATATTGTACATAAAAATAGTTTTGATAAAAGGAAGTATTTGTATTTACCAGACGCTGTCCATCCAAATAGAATCTATCAGTAGTGTCAAGTTCAATGCCTCGGGTAACTCCATCATGATAATAATCTTTACCACCCCTTGAAACTGTTGAGATACCTCCAATTTGCCAACCATATCCGGCAATACCTGTACCCAAGTTACTCGAATAAACTAGCGAAAGGCTGGGTGTAAGTCCGTTTACACCTGGAGGCAGTTGAATTGGAACAGAATATACCGATCCACCCTGATCATTAACACTTAATGAACCGTTGGTGGAACCTACCAAATAGGAAGTATTAATAGCTCTTGATTCAGGGTCAACTATGGAGTTATAGACAAGATTTCCACCAACGACTGGGTTTAAAATCTCCAACGTTAAAGCACCTGTTCCTGAATTATAAGTATAATTTGGGGCTAATGTAATGCTATTGCGGGCTGAATGGGTTACTGTACCACTTTCAGTTGAAGAATAAGTAATATCAAATTCCTGAGCGCTCAAATGAACGCACGATACCCCTGCGATTAAAAATAATAATCGTTTCATTTCATTATTTTTTAGGGGTTTATTTTATTTTGCTTTCAAGATCAGCGATACGCTTATTTAATCCATCTATTTGATCCTGCTGTTCTTTAAGTGCTTGCACTAAAACAGGAATTAATTCTGAGTAAGTAATGCCGAGAGTACCGTCTTCACGCTGAACAACCATCTCAGGAAAAACTTTCTGGAGTTCTTGAGCCAAAAATCCAAATTGTACCTTATTTATTAATGGATCAGATGCTAATTTAGGATCATCCGGATTGAAGTTATAGGTCACAGGCCTCAATAGTTTTAATCTATCTGTCATTAAATCAAGATTTTTGACATTTATTTTAAATCTCTCATCGGATGTAATGACAGGTTGATTCGTCAAATATGCAGTGTTTGCATAAAGACGATACCAAAAATTACTTGAACCACCAAGATTCATGTTGCTTGATGGGTTAAATGAATCACCAGAAAAAGTAAGTGTATACCCATTATAGGTCATTTTAACATTTCCTGAAATATCAAGTCTATATGTTGGATTAGAATTGTTTATACCAACTAAGCCGCTTGAATTTACCTTTATTTGAGCAACAGCAGAAATTTGGAAAATCACTAAGATTGATACTGAAAGGAGAATAGCTTTTTTCATGGTTTTTAATACTAGGGGTTATAGAAAATAATATTTGATAGTTGGGTTATTCTTTAATAATAGTCCACTTTGAGACCTTGTCGTCGATGAGAATATTGATGAAATATGCACCTGGTGCTAAATCTGAAAATTCGATAACATTGTTGCTTGTAGCAGGTTTAATCGTCTTAAGAAGCTTGCCACTTTGATCAAAGGTATAAATGCTAACCTTTGAGTT
Source organism: Bacteroidales bacterium (assembly GCA_035299085.1). Lineage (NCBI taxonomy): Bacteria > Pseudomonadati > Bacteroidota > Bacteroidia > Bacteroidales > Bacteroidales bacterium. Next base: position 184,118 of record DATGXG010000033.1, read on the forward strand.
ATCCTTTAGGCCTGAAATGTAAACGTTTAACTGTGATTTAACAGGATTTGGGAAGACACTTATTGATTTATCTTCCAGATCATCGCGAAATTCCTCTTTTGACAATGAGTCATCTACGGTTTCAGTTGATTTTAATGTGACAATGGTTTTTCTTAAGATTCTATTGCCAGAATTGTCATAAGTGAAATTTACTGTTTGAGCTGTAATTGGAATACCAATTATAATTAGTAAAATGAGCAAGAGGATGTTTTTCATAATATTAGTTTAATAGTTGGGTATTGTTGTTTAATACTTTCAGGGGATAAAAAGTAACCCTTTGGAATTAAAAAATTATGTAATTTAAAAAGAGTCTAAACAATAAGAGTTTTATGCCTTGATTAATGATATAATTTAGTCTAGAGTATACTTTCATGGTTTTCTAAAAAATGCTGATCTATAACACTGGGCAATTGTAAATTAATTCATTACATTTGAATGAAATATAAAGCAAAGTCAAGTATTTCGATGTAGTGGCTTAAACGGTGGAGGTTCATTTTAGATTGCATATAACCAATTGAAAATAAGCGGGAAGGAAGATTAGGTTCAAGACCCTTTTCCTCCGCAACGAATGAATGCCAGCGCCCGGGCTCTGCCCGGGTTTTAAATTTATAGCCCCGGGACTTAGAGACGCACGGCCGTGCGTCTCTACAAGGACCGGGGCTATAAATTTAAAAAACCTCAAAGCAAAGCTTTGAGGCGCTGGTATTCATTCGTTGCAGGACCTCCCTTCGGGGATCAACTCGCGAAGCGAGTAATCCCGTCCTGGATACTGGATACTGGATACTGGATACTGGATGCTGGATGCTGGGACAAAAATGCTAGGCCAAGTCTCCGACTTCGTCAGACCTAGTACCCCAAAAGCCTAATAGCCTAATAGCCTAATAGCCTAATAGCCTAACAACCTAACAGCCTAATGAACACCGAACAAGGAATACTGATTGGTGCCCGACCAGGGCTACCTTATTTTACTTCCCTGATTTTATATCCCCGAATTAACAACCAAAGCATAAATAATACCTCACCATAATAGGTGTATTTAGCAAAATCCAAATTTACATTTGGCATAATATAGGGACGCAAGGAAGTGAGAAAATAACCCATTCCGGCAATCATCAGCAATATTCCAAAAACTTTAGGTATGTATCCAGAACGGATTGACAGGAAACCAAGCAACATTAAATGAATACCAAAAAAAACGATACCAAAGTACCAATGATTTCTGAATGCCCGGAGCGAAACCATTGCCTGGTTATTTACCTGGTCTTGAGAAAAAATGGATAAATAGTCAGGCGTAGTGATAAGCTGAAATGCTGTTACCAGGTTATTCAACGCTATAATAGCAATGACTGTATATACCAAACGGAAAAGTGCAGTTAAAAGCGATAAATCCCTGTGAACTGGCCTCAGCAGTATAAACAAAGCCCAGGCAATTACAATATCGCTTATAAAGGTAATAAGATAAGCTATCAGGGCTCCGGAAAACAGGGTTTGATTGTGCAGTATGTTATTGGCAGTTTCAGCTGGTTGGAAAGGAACAATCAATTTTGGAAGTGCAAAAAGCTCTGCAAATGGAGCGGCAAATAGAGAAACCAACAGACCAATTCCTGCAATAATAGCAGCCGAATGTAAAGAAATCCTGTTTGTTGTAGTCATTTGCTAAAGATATGATTTTTTCTAAGACGTTCGTTGCCGCGGCTAAGTTACAATGTTCTTAAACTTTATATACTGGATGCCGGGTACCGGATGCCGGATGCCTGCCTGCCGGTGCACAGGCCAACGCGGTCAGGATGGTAACCTTTCACACATTGCCGTATCGCAGACCAGGGATTTAAACGTTGATAAATAATGGACAGTGGAAAGTAACAAGGGTAATAATTTTCGGTCATTGATTTCATTCAAACACCAAGCTCTTAGGATACCTGATGTCTGCGGTCTCTTACGTCCCATTACTTATTTAACAAATACAATTCCCATGTCGTATTACCACTATTTGCACCGCCATAACCTCCGCCGGCAAACGCTTTACCGTTTACACTAAAGGCAAATCCCCTGTACCTTCTTTTATGGCCTATTGGGTAAAATGATTTCCAGTCATTGGAAACCGGATCATATTCCCAACATTCATCTGATTCCCAGTCACCTACCGGAGATCCGTTAGTGATATAACCTTTATTATTGAGAACGAATGAACCTGTATAATGCCGGGCGTCCGGAAAGTCGGCTATCCTGATCCATTTGTCAGTTGAATATATGTATTTCCAGGCATCGTACATCCCGGTATTTCGCGCTCCACAGGTAAGATAAGCAATGTTGTCAATTACAAATGTCGAGGCTTCTGTTCTTGCCCAATGACTATCCGGGTCCAAATCACTGATTCTGGTCCATATGTTCAAACCGGGGTCATACTTGTAAAAGTCGTGCAACGCCAAATCGTTACTTAAATAGAAATCAGATCCGATACCCACATAAATGTCCCTGTTAACTGAAAAAGCAGAAGCTTCATCACGCCTTACAGCTGGGAAATCGGCTTTTTGAGTCCATGTATCAGACAAAGGATCAAATTCCCAGAAATTATCTGTTTCAGTTGCGGTGTACACATATCCTTTTACACCATTGGTCGTGCAAATGCCCGTGTGCATTAAGTCAAACGGTATTGAATATTTTTTCCAGGTATAATCCTGTGTGTTAAACTTCCATAAATATTGCCTGTCTTCCAAAGGCTCATGCGGATGTGAAATAACATAGGCAGTGTTTCCTATTGTAAATGTTCCTACATCACCATAAAATGTAAAGGGTAAAGTATTTGAAATCATCAACCAGTTATCTTCAATACAAAAGTCCAAACCTGAATCAACAATTGTATCGGCAACCTGGATTTTAACATGGGCATAGCCCCGGGGAAACGGGCCATAAGGTACCTTGATAATTATCGATTCGGTATTAACGGATATAATCTCTGATTCAACATCCTCAATGAGAACTTTATTGTAATAGCGAACAGGGTTAAAAAATTTACCTTTCAGTTCAATTTCCGAATCGGAGAAAGAACATTCCGGAACTGCGCTGATTACTGGTGTTTTAAGCTTAAAAGGGGTTTCACTGGTTGTGCTTTGAAGCTGGGCAGTTACTTTTATCCTAGCAATACTTTTATTTAAATTGTCTGGTACCAGAACTTTCAACTTTTCCCTCGAGGATGAGATAACTGCTGCAATGGTTGAACCTATCGAGACCTCGTTTCGTACAGCTACCTTATCGAAGTGTTGACCGGTTATGGTGATAGTATCCCTGAATGTTCCGGTAGGAGTGAATGATTCTATTACAGGCTTATATAACTGAAAAGATGCCGAGTCACTTTTATCAAATACCGTTACTTTCAGCTGGGGACGATAAGTCCTGCAGTCCTCCGGAATGATGCAGGTAATTAAGCTGTCGTTATAATTCAGAACCTGAGCTCTTGCCCCCGAGAAATTTACCTGCATGTAATAGAAATAATTGTTTCTCCCGAAATTTTTACCAAATATTTCTACAGTGTCCGCTATATGAGCTATTTCAGGAATTACCTGAAGGATTTCAGGTGGTTTATTCCCGGTTGACAAAAACGCTTTGGTTTTGCCGAACATAATACTTCCATTCGTATAAATATATGCTTTAAAAAAATATACGGCATCCGGCTCCAGGCCTGAATTGATTGCGGCATGAAAAGAGCCCGACCCGGCTTTTTCATTAAAGGATATTATTTCTGTCTCGTATTTTGAAAAAAGACTGTCCCGGGAATAATAAAAGCCATATTCTATTATCGAGGAGGCTCCCTGCAATTCTCCATTCAGGATAACACCGCCATCATCAGGAAACTCAACATCAAGGGTTTTTACACCAGGTGTTTCGTCATTCTTTTCACATGCTGAGAGCAATAATGAAACCAGTATGAATAATGAAATTTTATTTATATAACGCATTGCAAGGTTTATTAGGGATGTTCACTGCAATATAAAAAAAGAAATTTAAAAGACATGTGTTTTCTCCAGGCTGTTATTCGGATATTACTTACCGTGTATCCGTATGTTACCCGTTCGGCCGAGGTTCTACCTCGGCCGAACATATCTTTTCAGGCTGTGCCTGAATGAAATTAACCTAATCAGCCTGGGCCTGAAATTAACCATAATCAGGCTGAGCCTTAGCCGAATGGTCCCAACATTCAAATGAATCCCTATAAGCTTTAAAAAAATATGAGGCATCCGGTTCCAGGCCTGCATTGATTTCGGCATGAAAAGTGCCCGACCTCGGTTATATCCGCACACCTGTTCTCATTATTTCCTTATTTTTGCATTCTTTTTAAAGTAATTCATGATAACTGTTTCCAACCTTGGTATTCAATTCGGTAAGAGGATCCTGTTCCAGGACGTTAACCTGAAATTTTCGCCCGGCAACTGCTATGGGATCATTGGTGCTAATGGCGCCGGTAAATCTACCTTTCTGAAGATGCTATACGGCGAGGTGGATAACATGCGGGGAAGTGTATCCATTGGTCCGGGTGAACGATTATCGGTATTGAAGCAGGATCATTTTGAATTCGATAATGATACGGTTCTCAACACGGTACTGATGGGCCATCCCGAACTCTGGCAGTTGATGAATGAAAAAGAAGCCCTTTATGCCAAACCCGATTTTTCAGAAGCCGACGGAATAAAGGCTTCCGTTCTCGAAGAGAAATTCAGCCACCTCGATGGCTGGAATGCCGAAAGCAACGCCGCCATATTATTAAGTGGTATGGGCATCAGGGAAGACATGCATCATAAACTGATGAAGGAGCTGAGCGGTAAACAGAAGGTGAAGGTGCTGCTTGCCCAGGCTCTGTTCGACAAGCCCGACAACCTGCTGTTGGATGAGCCTACCAATGACCTTGACCTTGAAACCGTAAACTGGCTTGAACACTTTCTTTCTGAGTTTGAGAATACCGTATTGGTGGTGTCCCACGATAGGCATTTCCTGGATGCCATCTGCACCCATACGGTGGATATTGATTTCAGCAAAGTAAGGATGTTTGCCGGGAATTACAGCTATTGGTATGAGTCGAGCCAGCTTGCCCTAAGACAGCAGTTGCAGCAAAATCAGAAGGCTGAGGAAAAAAAGAAGGAGCTGCTCGAATTTATTGCCCGGTTCAGCGCCAATGTGGCCAAAAGCAAACAGACCACCAGCCGGAAAAAAATGATCGAAAAGCTCAACATTGAGGAAATAAAGCCATCCTCGCGAAAATACCCGGGTATCATCTTCACACCCGGCCGTGAACCCGGTAATAATATCTTAACCGTTAAAGATCTTTCGGGCAGTGTGGAAGGGAAAACACTGTTTAAAAAGCTTTCTTTCACCATCAACAAGAACGATAAAATAGTATTTCTTTCAAGGGATCCCAGGGCCATGACTGCCCTTTTTGAAATCCTGAAGGGACATGTGAAACCGGATCACGGTACCTTCGAATGGGGCCAGACTATTGTAAAGGCATACCTTCCTCTTGAAAACGACAAATTCTTTAATAAAGGAATGACCTTGATCGAGTGGCTTGCCCAGTATTCTGAAGATACAAGCGAACTATACCTTCGCGGATACCTGGGCAAAATGCTGTTTTCCGGTGAGGAAGTCTACAAGAATACAACCGTCCTGTCGGGCGGGGAGAAAGTACGGTGTATGATTGCCCGCATGATGATCCGGAATGCCAACGTGTTGCTGCTGGATACCCCGACCAACCACCTCGACCTGGAATCGATCCAGGCATTTAACAATACGCTGATCAAATTCAAGGGCAATGTGCTCATGTCATCACACGACCATGAGTTTATCCAGACCGTCTGCAACCGCATCATCGAGATCACCCCGAATGGTATGATCGATAAAGAAATGGATTATGATGATTACATCACGGATGACAAACTGATGGAGATGCGGAATAAATTGTACGGGGATTAGTGCTTCTTGCCCTTTTGTCACGACCGGCCCACGGTCCATCTGCATCTAAAATGGGCGTTTAAAAGCACTTTCAAAGGAAATATGTACTAATTTTATGTAGTTTTTCTTGTCTGATTTGATCAGATCTCTTACATATGAAAGGCAGTCATGATACTGACGTAGCTTTTGCCGAACTGAACAGTCTTCGCAAAGAATATATTTCCCTAAAGAAATCATATAAGAAAGTTATTGCTGATTTCCGGCTGGCCTCGTTAAAATTAAACGAGAGTGAAGACAAGTACCGGCTGATTTTTGAGCATAGTGGTGAGGCCGTACTTTTTACCAATCCTAATGGTGAAATCTACGCGGCAAACCCGGAGGCCTGCAAAATGTTCCTGATGACTGAAAAGGAAATTTGTACTGCCGGTCGGAATAAACTTCTTGATTTAAATGATCCGCAGGTAATTGCCGGATTGAAAACAAGGGATGAAACAGGTGTTTATCGGGGTGAGGCCAATATGTTCAGAAAGGACGGCACTGTATTTACAGCATTAGTCTCAAGCATTATATTCAAAGATAAACAGGGTAAGTCCAGAACCTGCACTATTATAAGGGATAATACAGAAAACAAGAAGAATATTGCTGAATTGGAATTCGTTCAGCAACAACTCCGGCAGCAGAAGCTTGAATTGCAGTCAGTTTTTGATTCCACGCCTTCCATGATGTGCATTGTTGATGAACATATGCAGGTTCTAATTGCGAATGACGCCTTTAAAAAGTCAACCGCATGGCAGGGCGCATCCTTACATACCCTTTGCAGCCTGCTGGGATGTATTGAGTACAATAATAAAGCTAGTGATAGCCAAACCATACAAAAATGCGGATCATGCGCTATTCACAATATAATTGAAGATACTTTTAAAACCGGTAATCCAAATATAAATCTGGAACATTCAACTACTCTGTGTTCAAACAGTGAAAACCATGAGGTGGTTTTGCTTGTTTCAACCGCAAGATTGAATTCCGGAGATGCATTCCGCATTCTTCTGACACTATCCGACATAACTCAACTGAAAAAAACCGAGCTTGCTTTACTGGAAAATGAAACCAGGTTCAGGGGAATTTTCGAAAGTTCTGTTGCCGGAATGTCAGCTGCAGATACAAACGGCAGACTGGTACTCGTGAATTCAGCTTTTGCCAGGATGTATGGTTATGAGAATCCGGGGCAGATGCTTAAGGAGGTTTCCAATGCAAGTCAATTATATGCAAATCCGGATGACAGGTCGGAGCTTTTAAAATCAATCAGAAAAGATGGAATGATTGATGGTCTTGAAGTTGAGGTCGTTAAAAAAGACGGAACCCATTTTTTTATTCTGGTTTCCGGTCGCAAAGTATATGATGTCAACGGAAAATACATTTATTATATTGGAATTCATATTGATATAACTGATCGCAAGGTAATTGAAAAGGAATTACGGGAATCCAAGAAAAGTCTTGAATCATTTAATCAATACCTGGTAAGCGCCAGGGAGGAAGAGAGAAGCCAGATTTCAAGGGAAATTCATGATCATTTTGGCCAGTCGCTTACTGCGTTAAAGCTTGATATGAACATATTCAAACAAAGCCTTTCAGGAAATGCAGATGCCTTCAATAAGATCAATGAAATGGTCGACCTGGTATCCGATTTGATTAAAGATGTACAAAGGATATCCTCCGATTTAAGGCCTGGCATACTCGAAGATCTTGGTTTACAGGCTACTTTTGAATGGTATTGCAGTGAGTTCATGAAAAGAACAAATACTATGTGTTTTCTCAGAATTGGTAAAGGACGTTTTGACAATCCACAAATCAACCTGATTCTTTTCAGAACCCTGCAGGAAGCACTTACCAATATTATCAGACACTCCGGAGCAACTGTAGTTGATGTTAACCTGAAAAATCAGAAACATAATATAAAACTTACAATCAGGGATAACGGCAAGGGAATATCGAAACATGAAATAAATTCCGGAATTTCACACGGATTGGCAGGTATAAGGGAAAGAGTGAAACAATTCAACGGAAAGCTCAATATATTGAGCAGGAAAGGTACCATACTTTCCATTATCATACCCATTTCAGATACTAAAACCGATGACAATACTGTTAGCTGATGACCATCCGGTTGTGCGGGAAGGTCTTAAGAAATTTGTAGGATCACTTGACGTAAACCTGGCCATTGAAGAGGCAACAAATGGTGTTGAAGCCTGGGAAATGATCAAGGTAAGGAGATATGATCTGGCCATACTCGATGTTTCAATGCCGGGTTTAAGCGGACTTGAATTACTTAAGAAAATTAAAGATAACAACCTTTCAAGCAAAGTTCTGATCCTTAGTGTTCATCCCCAGGAACAGTATGCGATCAGGGCGATTAAATTAGGTGCTTCGGGATATTTATCAAAAGACAGTGCTTTTGACGAATTAAAAATTGCCATTAATAAAATCCTTTCCGGGGGCAGGTATGTTTCAGAGGCTTTCGCCGAAAACATCATCTTTAAGGGATCAGATACGTTACAGAGGCACGAACAGCTTTCACACCGTGAATTTGAAATAATGATAATGCTTGCAAGAGGCAAATCGGTTACTGAAATTTCTAACGATATATTTCTTTCACGAAATACTGTTAATACATACAGGACAAGAATCCTCACTAAAATGCATATGAAAAAAAATGCAGAGATTATTGCTTATGCATTGAAAAATAATCTGATTTACTAAAAGATTTAGTTTGTTCCATTTCTTCTGTAGTTGTTTCGACTACAAAAAAATCACACTTCTCGCTACAAGCGCCCGATTAAATAATCCGATATTTTTATTGTCAAGGTTCGATTTCATTAATTGAAAGAAGCAGGTTCAGGAATTAATTGAATTCCAAACCAGTCTCTTTGTTTAGGGACAACTGTAAGTGCGTTATTTTCTGTGCAATACGTTTTAAATGTTATCGGTTTGTGATCCGCAGAATGATATTAACCTTTTGGTACAAGTGATGGTATTTTATTTTCCACTATGGAACAGTCAATTAAAAAAGCCCACATCCTCATTGCTGAAAACAGTCCTCCAAAGGCTGCCACATTAAAGAATCTGCTGGCAACTCATAATTATGAAATATCTGTTGTTCTGAATGGTAAGGATGCGGTAAATCTGGTAAGAAAGAATAAACCGGATATGGTGATTTCAAATGTAAAGCTGCAGGAAACTGATGGGTATCAATTCTGCCAGATACTCAAATCAGATAGAAATACCAAAGATGTTCCGGTAATCCTTATGACATCCTTGTCAGATAGTGAAGAGATTATTAAAGGACTTGACTGTGGTGCTGATAGTTTTGTTTTCAAACCATATGATGAAAACTACCTGCTGTCATTAGTTGAGAAACTGCTACTCTCCGGAGAAAAAAGGAATATCGGAAATGATTCTTCTTTCAATACTGTTCAACAAAAACTCATTCAACTTCTTATTAATATTTATGATAATGCCGTCCGGCAAAATGTAAAGCTTATCAAAACCCAGGAAGAGCTGGATAACTTAAAAGATAACCTGAAAAAATTAGAAGAAGAACACTCTGTCAGGCTTTTGTCTGGAGTTAAGCGTACTTCAAGGATACAGGAGGAATTAAAAAAGAATCAGACATTTTTAATGCATGCGCATAAAATGGCTCATTTGGGCACTTGGGAATATGATTTCGAGCATGATACTTTTTATTTCAATGACCCTTTTTATGCTTTATTCCGAACTTCTGTCGGGCAGGTAGGAGGGTATACCATGCGATCTGCGGAATATGCCGCACGCTTCGTACATCCTGAAGATATGCATCTTGTAGAGCTTGAAATCAAAAAAGCGTTGCAAAGTAATGATCCGAATTTCAACAATCAGGTAGAACATCGTTTTATATACGCCGATGGAGAGGTTGGATATTTAAATGTCAGGTTCTTTACAATTAAAGATGAAGACGGAAGAACAGTGAGAACGTTCGGGATTACCCAGGACATTACAGAAATTAAAAAGGCGGAAAAGGAACTGGTAAATGCTAAGGATAAGGCAGAAGAAAGTGACAGACTGAAGACGGCTTTTCTTCATAATATTTCTCATGAAATACGAACACCCATGAATGCTATTGTTGGATTTTCCACATTGCTTTCAGAATCAAACGCTAATACCGAAAAGCAAAAATCGTATACTGATATTATCATTGAAAGCAGTGAAAAACTTCTTTCAGTTATTTCCGACATAATTGATATTTCAAATATTGATGCGAACATTGTAGACATCTCAAAAACGGAAGTGACTATCAATTCACTTGTAAAAGAGACCTGTGAGCAATTTTTTAAAAAAGCACAAGAAAGAAAAATAGTACTGACCTTTCATTCGGAATTGGAAGAGGATTTCAGGATAGCAACAGACCTGTCGAAATTGACACAAATATTGTCTAATCTGATTGATAACGCCATAAAATTTACCTATGACGGTACGATTAATGTCCATTGTAAAAAAACAGATAAGTTTATTGAATTCAGTATTACTGACACAGGAATCGGGATAGCGGAAGAGGAGTGCGAAAGGATTTTTGAAAGGTTCTACCAGGTTAAAACCGGTGTTACCAGGCCGTATGAAGGTACCGGTCTTGGACTTGCCATAGCAAAGGCATATACTCAAATATTAGGCGGAAAAATATGGATGTCATCTGAGATATCCATAGGAACCAGCTTCTTTTTTACTGTACCTTTTGAACAAATCACCGGAAATCTTGAAACTTCAAATAATTATATAACCGATCAACTCATTTTTTCGGAAGAAAAAACAATTCTCGTTGCCGAGGATATTGAGAGCAATTTCAGACTTATAGAACATTTTCTTTCTGAAGCGAACGTAAAAATCATTTGGGCATTAAATGGCCAGGAGGCTTTGGACAGAGTTTTTACGAACAATAAAATCGATTTGATTCTCATGGATATTAAACTGCCGGTCCTTGATGGATATGCAGTTACAAGAATGATCCGTGAAGCCGGGATAAATGTTCCAATTATAGCACAGACGGCTTATACCGATGACAAAGAAAAGGCAATAGAAGCCGGTTGCTCCGGCTATATTTTAAAGCCTTATAACCGAAAGAAATTTTACAGTGCCATACTGGAGTACTTAAAGTGAAGACAATGTCTGTTGATCTATATCAAAGGACAGCATACCCAGAATCAATAGTATTGGAAAGCAAAATCACTGATTTACCTAAAACGTCCTAAGTGCCGGATCGTAATACTATTTATAAATAGGTATATGAAACCTGGTAATCCTAATCTAAGCGCAAATAAAACAGGAATTGATTTTTCGGTATTTATGAGTGAGAACAGGGTTATTAAATATATTCAACAAATCAGAAAAGAATGGAAATTGTCAGTTATTCTGATTGTAGCCATTTCAGGTATGTATGGTTGGTTATCCGGTAACATGATATTTGCATCATATTCCGAAGATTATATTCCAATAGCACCGGCAAATATATCGATCGTTCTTATTCTGTTCGGAGTTTTTCTTTTCAATTCAGGCATTCATCCTGCCGGAAAGTCATCTTCTCTAAATAACCTGGTTGTTAGTATTATATTACTATACTGCCTCCTGATTTTTATCCAATTCTTTTTTCGCCTGACATGGGATATCGAAAGTGTTTTTATTAAAGAACCAGCAAATTATGGAAGGGTACTTATAGGGCGCATGTCCCCGTTAACATCGGTTCTTTATATACTCATCTGTTTTGGCTATTTATTTTCTAAACGTCAGCATTTGAAGGGTCGATACTATTTTGGCGCAATCGTTTCCCTGATTGCCTTTATTTTATCTTCAGTATTATTCCTGGGTTACTTACTTAACGCCCCTCTTTTATACGGGGGAGAAATTATTCCTGTATCCCTTCCATCCACTATATGTTTTCTTTTATTCAGCCTGATTTTGCTGCGTTTGTACCAACCCGGATTAAGTAATTTTAACTTTTTTGGAATCAATAAGATGGCAGGGATGCTTCTAAAATCGTTTTTGCCTGCTGTAGTATTTGTAATTACTTTAGAAGGCTTACTGATCACAAGACTTAAAGTTACGGGCCAGTATTTTACACTCGCAGTAGCCCTGATACTTATTCTGACAGTCATCCTTTCAGTTATTCTTATTTATAAAGTATCCTATTCTACGGGTGATAAGCTTCACAAAGCGGAAACTGATCTTAAGGAAAGTCATAATAAATTCAGGTTGATTGCCGATTACAATTATGATTGGGAATTCTGGATTTCGGAGTACAATCTCTTTAAGTATAATTCCCCTTCCTGTGAGCACGTATCAGGATACAAACCTTCAGATTTTGATAAGAATCCTGACCTTATACTGGATATTATTCATCCACAGGACCGGTGTATATATGAGGAACATTTGAAACTTGAACATAATGGTAAACCATGTCCGGGAATTGATTTCAGAATTATTACAAAATCAGGTGAAGTAAAGTGGATTAATCATGTTTGTCAGCCGGTATATAACCCGGATGGAAACCTGGCAGGGACAAGAGGTAGCAATTGTGATATTACGGCCAGAAAGGTTGCCGAAGATCAGATAAGCAGGTTAAATGAAGAATTAAAAGAAACGAACGCAGATAAAGATCGGTTTTTATCGATCCTTGGACATGATTTAAAAAGTCCGTTCAATACTATCCTTGGCATGTCCGAATTATTGGTCAATGAATCCCGGAAGTTAAATAAGGAAAAAATAGAACTATTTGCTGGCCAGCTTAACCAGACAGCTGGTAATACCTACGATTTACTCAATGACATTTTAATGTGGGCTAATTCAAAGCAGGGAAAAATTCCTTTCAGGCCACAGCATACCGATTTATATGAAATCTGTGAGAAAACAATCAGTAATCTTTCGCCCATGGCGAACTCCAAGAATATTAATATTGACTATTCAGGTTTAAATGATAAATCGGTATATGCAGATCCTGATATGCTAAAAACAATATTCCGTAATTTGATTTCAAACGCCATAAAATTTAGTTTTAAAAACAGCAACATAACTATTTCAACCGAACCAAATGGCCGAAAAGTTAAAATATCGGTTATAGACCATGGTGTTGGTATATCAAAAGAAAATCTTTCGAAATTATTCAGTATTACCCAGGTATTGTCAACTCCCGGAACCTGCAATGAAAGCGGAACCGGCCTTGGATTATTGCTCTGCAAGGATTTCATCGAGAAGAACGGCGGCGAAATCCGGGTTGAAAGCGAAGTGGGAAAGGGGTGTAAGGTTTCATTTGAACTGCAACAATCTGAATCAGAATACCCCCAACCACCTCGACATGGAAATAATCCTTAGTGACGAACCCAGGATCTTTCATAATAGTTCCGTAGGTTGCTTTCATACTGATCATCTACAAAACGGTCTTCATCATAATCCGGGGCATTTTTAAGAAAGTCCGTATTCAAACTGATCTCAGCCTCACGGGTTCCATAATTGATGTTTTCTATAAAACTGATGTCAATGAGTGTTTTTTTGCTCCATGGCAGCCAGTTATTCGTATCCACCACCATATATACTATTTCCCACGAATTTTCATCGATAATCAGGTCTTCAACGCTCCCCAGTACGCCATCTGTAGCATGAATTTTATAACCGTTTACTTCTTTAAAACTAAACAGGTTGCTGCTTTGCTTACTGTCTTCAGTTGAAGTATACTGTGGTACCCGACGTGACGGATAATCTGACGGATAGGCTGATGCCGAATTTGCTGATTCAGTTACACCAGAGCCGGGACCAAAAGTTGTTTCACCTGTAACTCCGTATCCACGGCCAGCTCCGGCTTCACCCGTTGAATAAGTCCGGGAAGTCGAATACGTTTCCTGGTTGTAATAACCGTTCAGCCTTTCCTCATACTGGCGGGAAATTGGCAGATCTTCCTCTGGCTTGGGACCTAATTTTACCACGCTGTTCTTAACATTTAAAAGAAGATCATCATCCGTAATATGCGAATCCTTCAATAAAGTCCTCGGTATCAGAATCCGGTCACTTGAAAACAGGTTACCGAAATCAACTTCCAGGTACCTGACCTGCCAGTTTTCCCTGTCGAAAAGACAATCTTTGATTTTGCCTTTCGTTCCATCCGATGTTACAACCGAATGACCAATAATTTCATTTATGCCTCTTTTCATAATTTTACCGATTTAATTTCCTTAGGATAGAAAAATCCTTGCCAAACTATCTCGCTTCCCGCAATGCGCAGATTCCTTTGCTAAAACACATGCTTAATGCCTGCTAATAAAATTTTACCGTGAAAATGGCTTCACAATATGGGTAAATACATCTACGAAAAAAGGGATTTTATGACATTTCGAAAATCTATAATATCGGGGCTATCCGCCCCGAACCCTGAGTCACTTTTTTTCTGCAGCAAAAAAAAGTGACCAAAAAATGCCGCCGCTGCTGAAAAAATCGCTAAAAATTAATTCACTGCGCTAAAAGAAAAGAACTCGCCGCAGGAATCGGCTCAGACAGCTTTTCTTTCTTAACGCTTCGTGAATTAATTTT